>DASSLJ010000116.1:0-6242 GCA_035689585.1 Candidatus Dormiibacterota bacterium | reverse complement strand
TCAGGCAACGGCGGCCGCCTTCTCGGCGCTGCAGAAGTTGTGCAGCGCGTGCTCTTCGTATTCCTTGTGGAAATGCGTGAGGCTTGACGCGATCACCCAGCCGGCGGCGTCGCCCAGACCGCACAGGCAGCGGCCGCCCTGAAGACCCGCCTGCACGCGGTCGAGGATGTTGATGTCCTCCTGTCCGCCCTCGCCCGAAAGGATGTGCTCGTACGCGCGGACCGCCCAGTTGCCGCCGACACGGCACGGCGTGCACTTGCCGCACGACTCGTGCGCATAGAACTGGAGCAGGCGGTGCGCGGCCTTGACGGCGCAGAAGCGGTCGTCCATGACGATGACCCCGCCGGAGCCGCCCATCGTCGCGAACGTGCGGCCGCCGATGTTGAGCGGCGGGATGGGATGGCCCTTCAGGTTGGCGACGTCCTTGATGCCGTCGAGGTCGGTCGTGGTGTCGAGCAGGTCGCCGGGCATGACTGGCGCGGATGAGCCACCGGGCCACCACGCCTTGATCTTCCGGCCGGGGAGCGCGCCACCCGCGAGACCTTCGATCAGATCGCGGTAGGTCTTGCCGATCTCCATCTCGTAGTTGCCCGGGCGCTGCACGTGACCGCTGACCGTGAACATGCGCGTGCCCTTGGCCTTCTCGGTGCCGAATTTGGCGTAGGCGGCGGCACCGTTCTCGATGATCCACGGCACAGTGCTGATCGTCTCCACGTTGTTCACGGTCGTCGGCCGGCCCCAGACGCCCTTCTGCGCCGGGTACGGCGGCTTCCACGCTCGAGGCTGCGCACGCTTGCCCTCGAGCGATTCGAGCAGCGCGCCTTCCTCGCCGCAGATGTAAGCGCCGTGGCCGCGAAAGATCCGGATGTCGAGGGGCCAGTCCGCGCCGAAAGGCTTGTCCCCGAGGTAGCCCTTGCCGCGCATCTCGCCGATCGCGTCGGTGAGACGGCGGAACGGCACGTCGTACTCTCCGCGGATGTAGATCCACGCCTGGTGCGAGCGGATCGCGAACGCCGCGATCCCGATCCCCTCCAGGAGCATGTGCGGCGAGTTTTCCATCAGGTAGCGATCCTTGGCGGAGCCGGGCTCGGATTCGTCGGCGTTGACGACCAGGTGCATCGGCACCGCAGATTCCTTGGGCATGAGCGACCACTTGATGCCGGTCGAGAAGTCCGCGCCGCCGCGTCCGCGCAGGCCGGAGGCCTTCACCTCATCGATCAGCTGCTCATGCGTCATCGTCGTCAATGCCTTGCGCATCGCGGCGTAGCCGCCGAGGCCTTCGTAGACGTCGAGGGTGTGCAGGTTCTCGGTGCCAAACCACCGCGTGAGGACGGGACCTTTGGTGGTGCCGCGGAGCTCAGGCATCGGCCTTCTTCTTAGTCGCCCGCTTGCGGGGAGTTGGCGCTGACCCCTCCGGCGCCTTCGGCGCCACCTCCCCACTGCGTGGGGAGGACCGTCTTTCAGCGATCAGCGCGTCGATCCTTTCGGTCGTCAGGTCGTAGTGGTACGCGTGGTCGAGGCGCATCATCGGCGCGTACTCGCAGGCGCCAAGGCACTCGACCGCCTCGACGGTGAAGAGGCCGTCCGCGCTCACCGTTCCCTGTTCCTTCAGCCCCGCCTGCTGCATCGCGTGCTCGAGCAGCTCATCGGCGCCGCGCAGCTTGCACGAGATGTTGGTGCACATGTAGAGGACGTGCTTGCCGACTGGCTCTGTGTGGAACAGCGTGTAGAAGGTCGCGACACCCTCGACGTAGCCGGGATCGAGATCGAGCGCGTGCGCGACTTCGCTCATCGCCTCGGGCGTGAGATAGCCGAGTTCCTCCTGCGCGAGGTCGAGTGCGGGCATGACCGCCGTGCGAATGTCCGGGAACTGCGGCGGCAGCGCGCGAATCTCTTCGAGCACATGTGTAGAAAGAGCGCTCATCGGTCGCAATCTCCGAGCACCGTATCCGCGGTGCCGATGATCGCAATCATGTCCGCGACCATGTGGTTCAGCGCCATCCGCTCGAGCGCCTGGAGGTTGACGAAGGACGCGGCGCGGAACTTCACGCGACGCGGCTTGTGCGTTCCGTCGCTCGAGATGTAGCAGCCGTTCTCTCCGCGTCCCGATTCGACCGCGACGTAGACGTCGCCCGGTGGCACGGAGTACCCCTCGGTGAAGAGCTTGAAGTGATGGATGACCGCCTCCATCGACGTCTCGAGCTCTTCGCGCGGCGGAGGCAGCATCTTGCGGTCATCGACGTTCACAGGGCCGTCGGGCAACCGGTCCAGCGCCTGCCGGAGGATCTTCACCGCCTCGCGCATCTCCTTGATGCGGACGAGGTAGCGGCCGTAGCAGTCGCACATGTTGGATGTGGCTATCTCGAAGTCGTAGTTCTCATAGCCCGAGTACGGATATGCCTTGCGCAGATCCCACGCCACGCCCGATCCGCGGATCATCGGCCCACTCGCGCCCAGGACCTTGGCGTCCTCGGCCGATAGCCGGCCGATGCCGATCATGCGCTGGCGGAAGATCGGGTTGTTCGTCAGCAGCGCCTCGTACTCGTCGATGTAGCCGGGCATCGTGCGGCAGAAGCGGTCGAGCATCTCGAGGAAGCGCGGCGTGGCGTCTGCCATCACGCCGCCGGGGCGGATGTACGACGTGTGCATCCGGAAGCCGGAGATCTCCTCGTTCATGTCGAGGATCGTGTCCCGCTCACGGAAGCAGTACATGAGCATGCTCATCGCACCGAGCTCGATTCCGCTGGTGCCCAACCAGACGAGGTGAGAGGAAAGGCGTGTGAGCTCGGACATGATCACGCGCAGGGCCTTCGCACGCGGTGGTACGTCCACGCCCATCAACCTCTCGACGGCGAGCGCGTACGCGAGGTTGTTGATCGGTGGGGAGAGGTAGTCATGCCGATCGGTCACGGTCACGGCCTGCTGCCAGCGGAGCGCTTCCATCTGCTTCTCGATGCCGGTGTGCAGGTAGCCGATCACGGGCTTGATGCGCTTGATCTGCTCGCCGTCGAGATCGACGATGAGGCGCAGGACGCCGTGCGTCGACGGGTGATGCGGACCGAAGTTGACGGTGAGGATCTCGCCGCCGAAGGCGCTGGTCTCGCCCTCTTTGGTGATGGTCACACCCTCGCCGAGAACGTCCGTCATGCCTTCTCCGGCGCGGTCTGCCAGCGCTCGTGCTCTTCCGAGAACTCGACCGGCTCACCGCCGACGGGGTAATCGCGGCGCAGCGGGTGCCCGACCCAGTCGTCGGGCATGAGGATGCGGGTCAGGTCCGGGTGGTTGCGGAAGACGATGCCGAACAGGTCGTAGGTCTCGCGCTCATCCCAGTTGGCCGGCGGAAAGAGGTCGGATACGGAATCGATGTGCGGTGGGTCGCCGTCGACGAACGCGCGCACTCGGATCTGCTCGCGCGATTCGAGGTTGCGCAGCTGGTACACGACCTCGAAGCGCGCAGGCCACTTGCGTGAGCTGTCCGCGAGGTGATCGACGCAGGTCAGGAAGGAGAGCATTCGATAGCCCTCGTCCCTCAAGCCCGAAAGCGCCTCGTGCACGTTGGCGGCGTCGACCGTGATCCAGTCGTCGCCCGCGCTTGTGCCTTTGTCGACTATCAGTTTCTCGGAAATCACTGGCGCGGGAGGATTCCCTGGGCCTTGATCCTTTCCTGCAGGATCATCAGCGCGTTCAGGAGGTCTTCAGGCCTTGGCGGACAGCCGGGGATGTAGACGTCGACGGGCACGATCTTGTCCACGCCCTGCAGCAGCGCGTAGTTGTTGAACACGCCGCCGGTCGACGCGCAGGCGCCCATCGATATCACCCACTTCGGTTCCGGCATCTGGTCGTAGATCGTGCGCAGGATCGGCGCCATCTTCTGCGAGACGCGGCCCGAGACGATCATCAGGTCCGACTGCCGGGGCGACGCCCGCATCGCCTCGGACCCGAAGCGGCCGATGTCGACTCCCGCGGTGGCGGTGGCGATCATCTCGATCGCGCAGCACGCAAGGCCGAACTGCGCCGGCCAGACCGAGTTGCCGCGCCCCCATCCGACGACCTTCCCGAGGGTCGTGGTCAGGATGTTCTTGCCCATCGACTCGGCGAGCGCTTCTATTCCCAATCCAGCCCTCCCTTCTTCCAGATGTGCGCGAGCGCGATCAGCAGGATGCCGATGAACACGCCCATCTCGATCAAGCCGAACCACTTGAGCTGGCGCAGGAGGACCGCCCACGGATAGAAGAAGACGGCCTCGACGTCGAAGATGATGAAGAGCATCGCCGTCAGGTAGAACCGGACGCTCAACCTTCTGACCGCCGGCGTTTCGGGGATGATGCCCGACTCGTACGGAAGCATCTTCCGCCGGTACGGTTTGGCCGGACCGAGCACGAAGCTCAGTGTCACCAGGGCCCCGATCAAACCGAACACGATCAGGACGAAGATCAGCACTGGGACGTAGCTTTCGAGCAACTCCGGTTAATTCTATTTGGGTCTTGAGAAAGTACGTCGGCGCCTAACGGTGGTCCTTGCGGTGGTGCTCGATCTGCACTCCATGTGACAGCGTGGCGTGGATCGGGCAGTAGCGATTGCAGGCAAGCTCGATCGCCTGCTCGACCATCTTCTTGTCGATGTCCCCGTCCCAGGTGCAGTGGAACGTGATCTCGATCTTCGTGAACCCCTTCGGCCATTCCGCTTGGCGCTCACCTTCGACCTCGACTTCGAGCGCCTTCAGCGGCTGCTTGTACTTGGTGCAGAGAAGGACGACGTTGATCCCGGTGCACGCTCCGAGCGACCCGAGCAGCATCTCGGTCGGCCGCATGGCGAGGTCTCTGCCGTAGGGGGCGCCTTCGTCGATCTCAGCCTTGTGCCCGGACTCGGACTCGATATCGAAATGGACGTTCTGTCCCGTCCAGCGCACGACCGCCTTCGTCACGGTCGGAACAATAGACTGCGGACACGCCGATGCCAGATGTTCGCGACAGCTTTCGCCCCGTCGCCGCCAACTACACGCGGTCGACCTTCCACACCGCGTCGGAACGGCTGCAGGAGGTGCTCGACCTCACCCAGCCCTCGCCCGGCGACCTTGCGCTCGACGTCGCCACCGGCACCGGCAACACCGCGTTCGCGCTGGCGCCCCACGTTCGCCGCGTCGTCGGCCTGGATGTGACACGCGAGATGCTCGACCAGGCTCGCCGCATCGCGGCCGAGCGAAAAATCCTTAACGCCGAATGGGTGATCGGCGACGCCGAACGCCTGCCGTTCGACGAGAACACGTTTGACATCTACGTGGTCCGGGCCGCGCCGCACCATTTCCCCGACGTCGATGCGTTCCTGCGCGAGGCGCTTCGGGTGCTGAAGCCCGGCCGCACGGCGGCGTTCGTCGACTGCGCGCCCCCGGCGGCCGCGCGCGACGTGCTCCACGAGGTCGAGATGCGGCGCGACCCCTCGCACGTCCGGTCGCTCACGGTGGACGAGTGGGTGGGCAAGCTCGAGCGCGCCGGCTTCGAGGTCGACTCTGCCACCGGCCGCGAGCTTGACTGGAACTACGACGAGTGGATGGCGAACATGGCGGTCGCGGCCGACCTGTCCGCGGAGCTCGCCGGCGTGATCGAGCGGTCCAAGGGCGACGCGCATGAGCAACTGCATCCGGTGCGCCGCGACGGAAAGCTGTGGCATGCGTACTGGCACTGCCTCATCCGCGCCCGCAAGCCCGCCGCGTGAACCGCGCGTTCGCGGAGGGTGAGGTCATCGTGCTCGTCGACAAGGTCGGCCGGCGCCATCGCGTGCGGCTTCGAGCCGGCGAACGGCACTCCATCCACTCTGGCTTGATCCTGCACGACGACCTGATCGGCAAGCCCGAGGGCACGCTCGTCACCACCCAGATGGGCGCCCGGCTCCTGGCCGTGCGGCCGACGTTCGGGGAGCAGGTCACGGGGCGGCGCCGGCAGACCCAGCCGATCTACCCGAAAGACCTCGGCGCCATCGTGATGGGCGCGGACCTCCATCCCGGAGCGCGCGTGCTCGAGGCCGGCACCGGCACCGGCGCGCTCACGCTGGCGGCGCTGCGGGCCGTGGGTGAGAGCGGCGCCGTCGTCAGCTACGAAGCGCGCGAGGAGTTCCTGGAGGCGGCGAAGCGGAACGTCACCGACACATTGGGCTCACTGCCGGCGAACCTCGAGCTGAAGCTGGGGGACATCTATCTGGGCGTCGAGGAGCGCGACATGGACCGGGTTCTGCTCGACCTGCCCGAG
>DASSLJ010000115.1:0-4300 GCA_035689585.1 Candidatus Dormiibacterota bacterium | reverse complement strand
AGCGCCTGGATCGCGTGGTGGGCGGCGCGCCTCATGGACGTGCCGTATGTCGTCTATCTCAACCAGCCGAACCGGCTCGTGTATCCGCGCAACATCGACCGGCAGACCGGCTGGGTTTCGAATCCCGACTACCGCCTTCTCGCCGCGATCGTCATGCGCGCGACGAGGTTCGTCGAGTGGGCGGACCGCCGCTCGGTGCTCGAGGCCGACCAGCTGCTGGTCGACGGCGACTACATCGGCGACATCATCCGCAGGACGTATCACCGTGACGCCATCGACTGCCCGGCCGGTTGTTATGTCGCAGCAAGCGGATTCCCAAAGCCTCTGGAGGCTCGGTTTAGCGGCGGCATCACCGTCAGCGGCTATCCGATTCGCCGGCCGTATGTCCTGTTGACCAACAGGCACTACCCGCAGAAGCGCTTCGACCTCGCGATCCGCGCGATCGCCGAGGTGCGAAAGGATCACCCGCGCGTGCAGCTCGTGATCGCGGGCGCGCCGACGGCGTACACGGCCTCGCTGAAGACGTTGGTGTCGGAGCTTGGACTCGAGGACGCGGCCGTGTTCGTCGGCGCCACGTCGAATGAAGAGCTCGAGCTGCTGTATGAAGGCGCCGCCGTCTACGTATATCCCGCGCCGGAGGAGGACTTCGGCATGGGCGTGATCGAGGCGATGGCCAAGGGTATCCCGGTCGTCGCGTGGAACCAGGCAGGCCCGACCGTCACCGTCGCGCCCGGGACCGGTTACCTCGCAGAACCCCTCGAAGTCAGCGACTACGCCACAGCGATCAAGCGGCTGCTCGAAGATCCGGAAGCCAACCAGGCGATGGGTGAACGGGCCTTCGCGTGGGCGCGGCGGTTCGACTGGGAGCGCCACATCGACGTGCTCGAGCGGACCGTTCTCGACGTCGCGCGCGCCCACGAACAGATGGGCATGGAAGCCGCGACCGCTCGGGCTATCTAAGCGATTCGGCCCACGCGACGAGGTCGCGTAGACCGCGTTCGACACCGATCTTCGGCTCCCATCCGAGATCCAAGCGCGCCTTTTCGATGTCGCTGACGTAGTACGCCGCGTCGTCCTCGCGTCGCTCGGCGAAGTCGTAGCGCGGCTGGCGTCCGGTCAGCTCTGCGATCCGGTCGCCGACTTCGAGCACGCTGCTCTGGTTTGCGCCGCCGCCCCCAACGTTGTAGACCTCGCCGCGCGCAATGCCGATCTTGTCGATCACCGCTGCGCACAGCGCGCTCAGGTCCCGCACGTCGAGCAGGTCTCGAACCTCTTTGCCATCGCCGTGGATCGTCAGTGGCCGGTCGTGAAGGATCGAGTGAGTGAAGCGGGCGACCCAACCGTCGTCCTCGTTGCCGTACTGGTGGACGCCGTAGATCGAGCTCAACCGCAACACGACGGTGTTCATGTCGAACCTGTGCGCGTAGTCGCGCATGTGCTGATCGGATGCGCCCTTGCTGGATGCATAAGGGCCGCGCAAAGCGAGCGGTTGCGTTTCTTTGCATGGTGCCCTGTCCTCGAGCGGTGCGTACACCTTGCTCGTCGACATGTAGACGACGGGCGCGTCGTGGTTGTGCGCACGCACCGCCTCGAGCACGTTGAGCGTGCCGCGCGGGTCGACGTCGACGTCAGCCGTGCCGCCAACCTCGACGGCGAGATGCAGCACGGCGTCCTGGTCGCGAACGTGCGCAACGATGGCGTCCGCATTCCGTACGTCCTGTTTGACGAAGCTCACCCGGGCCGGATATCGCGTGAGTATCCACTTGAGGTTCCGCTCGGTGCCCGGGCGCACCAGGTTGTCGAGCAGCGTGACGGCCCAGCCGTTTTTGATCAGGTGATTCGCGGTGTTGACGCCGACGAATCCTGCGCCGCCGGTGATCAGGGCGCGGCGGTCGGGTCGCCGTGTGCGGGCTGAATCGCCGCGTCCGTCGGTGTCGCGGATCGTCGGGTCCATCTAGCAGGCTGCTGAAGAAGGGCTTTGGGCCTTCGGCCTTGTCGGCGCTTCGGGGCCCATGCGGCCGATCTTCGGGCTTATTTCCTGTGCTCCTCGCTCATGAGTCATTCAGACGCACTCGCTGCGGTGCTCGGAAATGCGCCCGAATCTCGGCCACCTGGATCCCCGAATCGCTCGATAACCCTTCTTCAGCACCCTGCGCCGCTAGCCCGTCGCGATGCCCCTGAAGAACGCGATTGCGACGATCCACGAAGCGCCGGCGAGGATCAGCGTCTCGCGCCTGTCGGCGCCGCCGCGCGAGTAGAGGTATGCGCCTGGAATGAACAGCACGGCGAAGACGCCGTAGACCATGTGCAGAATGCCTTCGCGTGGGTGTCCGCTTGCGATCAGCGCACCGAGGCCAAGCAGCCCGTCGATGGGTATGAGTGCGGCCATGATCAGATACGAAGAACGAAATCCTCCGCTGAGCCGCTGGTTGCGGATGTAGTGGTACGTGCCCCACAGCCCGAGCAGCACCGCATAAAGGAGCAGGACGGTCCCGCCGAAGCGATGGAGGGTGCTGAGTGTGTCGAGCACTTAAGCGTGGAGGCGCGAGATCGCGTCGCGGAAGTAATCGACGGTCAATCGCAGCCCTTCCTCGAGCTGGATCTGCGGCTCCCAGCCCAGGCCTTCTTTCGCGCGGGCGTTGTCGAGCGCGATGCGGTAGACGTCGCCCTTGCGCGAAGGCCCGAATCTGGGCTCCAGCTTGTATTCGGTCAGGATCGCGAGCTTGCGAAAGAGGTCGTTGATGGTTACGGGGATGCCGGTGCTGATGTGAAACGTGCCGCTGTCGCCTCTGTCGAGCGCAGCCAGGTTGGCGATCGCGACGTCGCCAACGTGCAGCATGTCGCGGGACTGGTTGCCGTCGCCATCGACGGTGACCGGTTTGCCCTCGATCATCCGGCTCGCGAAGATGGCGATGACTCGGCCCTCCTCGGCGAAAAAGTCCTGGCGAGCGCCGTAGATGTTGGCGTAGCGGAGGGTCGTGTAGTTGAGCCCGAAGGTGCGCTCGAAGGTCGCAAGGTACTGCTCGAACGCGAACTTGCTCGTGCCGTACGGCGAAAGTGGACGGATCGGATGATCCTCGTCGGCCGGCACGACGTCCGGCTCTCCGTACAGCGCGCCGCCGGTCGAGCTGAAGATCACCTTGCGAACGGAATGGTCGATGCAGGCGCGAAGCACGTTCAAGCCGCCGACGACGTTGATCGCCGCGTCGTTGCCGGGGTCCGCCACGGACTTGGGCACTTCGGCCTGAGCGGCGTGGTGGTTCACCACCTCCGGCCTGAAGTCGGCAACCGCGTGCTGGACCTGCGAGACGTCGCGCACGTCGGCGCGGTAGAACTTCGCGGCGGTGTTGACGTTTTCCTCGCGACCGGTGGCGAGGTTGTCGAGCACGGCGACCTCATGACCCGCGGCCACGAACGCGTCGACAACGTGCGATCCGATGAATCCCGCGCCGCCGGTGACGAGAATCTTCACCGACCGTGACTGTACTTGAAGTCGACGTCGTGAAGGCCGTGGCCGCTCCGGTCGCGCCGGCGTTCGTGCGCGGTGTGCTGCGTCGTGCGGCGGGGGTGCCCGAGCTGGCGGCGCGCCTGCCCCAAGGTGAGGCGACCGTCGCCGTCCGCATCACGGACGACGAGGAGATGCGGCGCCTCAATAGAACCTACGCGGCCGACGACCATCCCACCGACGTGCTGTCGTTCCAGGGTGACGGCGCGCATGTCGGCGACATCGCCATCTCCTGGCCGCGCGTGGTCCAGCAGGCGCAGGAGTGGGATCAGTCGGAGAAAGATGAGCTGTCGGTTCTGCTGGTGCACGGACTGCTCCATCTCCTCGGCTGGGACCACGCGACGCCCGAGGAAACGGAAGAGATGTGGCGGCTCACCTATATTCCTCTACGAGGTCTGCGGCGCTCGCCGCGGGCCTAGGTGTGTCTGCATGGAAGAAAAACAAGAGCGGTTGATCGTCGGCCTCGGCAACCCGGAGTCGGAGTACGCGGACACGCGTCACAACCTCGGGTTTGCGTGCGTGCGAGAGCTCGCGCGCCGGTTCGACGTGCGCATCGAGCGCAAGCGCTGGCAATCGCTCATTGGACGGGCCGAGCCGCGCGGGCTCTGGTTCGTGCTTCCACAGACGTACATGAACCTCTCGGGCCAAGCCGTATCGAAGGCGATGAAGGACACAGGCATTGCCGTGCACGAAACGTGGGTGGTTTATGACGAGCTCGACCTGCCGCTGTGCCGGATGCGGATCAAGACCGGCGGATCGACGGCCGGCCACAACGGTGTGCGCTCGATCATCGAG
>DASSLJ010000114.1:0-2774 GCA_035689585.1 Candidatus Dormiibacterota bacterium | reverse complement strand
GTGCGCGGCTATCGCGCGGGATACCTGCCGCTGCACCGTCGAGAGATCGAGGCCGGCCTGCGCAATGCCGAGATCACGGGCGTGGTCAGCACCAACGCGCTCGAGCTCGGCATCGACATCGGCAGCCTCCAGTGCGCAGTGCTCGTCGGTTATCCCGGAACTATTGCGTCGACGTGGCAGCAGCTCGGACGCGCCGGACGCAAGTCGGGTTCGGTCGGCGTCTTCGTGGCTTCGAGCTCGCCGCTCGACCAGTTCATCGTCCGCCACCCCGAGTATTTCCTCGGCACCGACCCCGAAGAGGGCCTGATCGACCCCGACAACCTCCTGCTGCTCGCGGCACATCTTCAAGCCGGACTGTTCGAGCTGCCTTTCCTGGACGGCGAAAAGCTGGGATCGACGGACATCCAGGACCTCCTGCGCTTGTTCGAAGAGGACGGCTCGGCGACGCGCTCCGCCGGTCGCTGGTTCTGGAGCCGTCAGGCTTTCCCTGCGGAAGAGGTGCACCTGCGCCGCATCCTCGCCGACAACGTCGTGATCATCGACACGTCGCAACCGCGACCGCAGGTCATCGGGGAAATGGATCAATTCACCGCTCCGGTGCTGCTGCACGAAGAAGCGGTCTACCTGCACGAGGGTGCTCAGTACCACGTCGACCGTCTCGACTGGGATGAGAAGAAGGCTTATGTGCGTCCGGTCGAGGTCGACTACTACACGGACGCGCTCGCCTCGGTGTCGGTGCAGGTCCTCGACACATTCGCTGGACCTGATGGCGACGCGCTTACGCGCTCGCACGGCGAGGTGAAGATCACTTCGCTCGCTTCGATGTTCAAGAAGATCCGTTTCCACACGCACGAGAACATCGGCGCCGGACCGATCCATCTTCCCGAGCAGACACTGCACACGACGGGCTACTGGATCACCGTCAACGACGAGCTCTGGCGCTCGCTCGGCCGCGAGACGCTGGAGGCGGGACTGCAGGGCATGGCGCATTCGCTGCGGCATATCGCGAGCCTTCGGCTGATGTGCGACCCGCGTGATCTCGGTGCGGTGGCCGAAGTGCGTTCGATCACCACTCAGCGCCCGACAGTGACCGTCTTCGAGGTCTATCCCGGAGGCGTCGGCTTCTCACCGCGCATGTTCGACCTGCATCGGGAGCTGCTCGACGACGCCGCGCAGCTCGTCCGCGATTGTCCATGCGACGCCGGCTGTCCGTCCTGCATCGGACCACTGCATCTCGTCGAAGGAGCCAAGGACGCATGCCTGCGACTTCTCTCCGCGAGCGCCTTACCCGTCTAGGCGCACCGCCGCGCCCCCGGCCGCTCCACTCGTACGAGCTGCCGCGCGGTTTCGACGAGATCGACACTCCGTTCGGCCCGGCGGCGGTTCGGCAGGACGTCATCCCGCTCCCTCCGCTCGACCCAGACCC
This sequence comes from Candidatus Dormiibacterota bacterium, assembly GCA_035689585.1. Taxonomy (GTDB): domain Bacteria; phylum Chloroflexota; class Dormibacteria; order Dormibacterales; family Dormibacteraceae; genus 40CM-4-65-16. Next base: position 1,348 of record DASSLJ010000114.1, on the reverse strand, counting down.
CGGCCATCATGCCTACCTCGACACGGAGACCACCGGGCTTGCCGGCGGCGCCGGGACGTACGCGTTCGCGGCCGCGGTCGCGACACCTATCGACTGCGGCCTGCGTGTCGTCCAGTTCTTCCTTCCAGAGCCGGGCATGGAGGCGGCGTTCCTCTACGTGCTGAGCGACGAGATCGAACCCGCCTGCGGCGTCGCCACGTTCAACGGCGGTTCGTTCGACCTTCCGATCCTGCGCACGCGATGGGTGATGGCGCGCATGGCGGGCGAGCTCACGCACGGCCCACACGTCGACCTCCTCACCCTTGTGCGCGCCCTCTACCGCCACAGGCTCGAGAGCTGCACCCTGCGCTTCGTGGAGGAGCGTGTCCTCGGCTACGAACGCGACGACCCGCTGCCGAGCGCGCTGGTGCCCGACGCGTATTTCGACTACCTCCGCGCCGGCTCGAAAGAGTTCCTCGAGGCCGCGCTCGAGCACAACCGCCTCGACGTGATCAGCCTCGTCCATCTGCACTCCCGCCTTTTGCGGCGGCTGCAGGGAGCCGATGTCGACATGAACGCAGAGGACTGGCTCGCGCTCGGCCGGCATCGCTGGCGGCGGGGGGCACGCGCCGACGGCTGGCGCGCGCTGCGCAACGCCACGGCGTTCGCGAAAGGCGAGGCCGCCGCCACCGCCGGCCTCCTGATCTCGCGCCGGCTCCTTCGGCGCGGAGCCGTCAACAGCGCCGATCGGCTCCTGGACTGGCTCGAATCCACCGCGCGGGAGGACATCCGCGTGTCGGTGGCGAGGGCGCGTCTGCTCGAGTGGCGGCGGCGGGATCCGCAGAGGGCGCTCGAGGTCGTCGAGGACGCGACGCGCCGTATGCCCGAGGCGGCTCCGGAGCTCGCGGACCGGAAGGCGCGACTCGAGAACAAGGTGATGCGCAGGAAGCTGCGACCGAATCGGGCGATTACAGATTCCTTGCTCTTTTAGCGCGCGAAATCCCCTTTTTCTGCGTTAGAGCCCAACAGAATGCTTTCCCGGTTGCTTAAATGTCGGGGCCAAAGTGCCTGAAGCACGCCGCCGCAAATCTCGCGGCCAGTCCCTGGTGGAGTTCGCGATCTCCTCGACGGTCCTTCTGCTGCTTGCGATGGGCCTGATCGACCTTTCGCGCGCTTTCTACTACTCGGTGAACCTCCAGGGGGCGGCGCGCGAGGGAGCACGTCACGGTGCGTGGTTCAACACGTCGGCCCGCGACAACAACTTCCTCGACGACGCCGACATCATGCAGGCCGTCCGGCAGTCGCTATACGGCGCCGGATTTTCAAGCAGCCAGGTCACTCAGGTGCCGACGGTCGGATGCATCGCTCC
>DASSLJ010000113.1:0-4049 GCA_035689585.1 Candidatus Dormiibacterota bacterium | reverse complement strand
TGTACAGCAGCAGGATACGGATGCACATCGCGACGCCTCGGGGATTCGGCTGCTGCACCGCCATGTCGTGACCGCAAAGCATGGGCGTGTTCAGCCATCCCAGGCGACGCGCGGCATGGGCCGGAAACTCGGCGTTCAGGTCAGGCGTGGTCGTGAAGAACGCGGCCGTGATCTCGTGCGAATCGAGCGCGTTGAGGCGCTCGAGCTCCCGCAGCAGCTCCTCGGTGGCCTCCATGATCGCTTCGGCCGTATTCGCGCTTGCCGTGGTCGCGCCACGGATTCCCCTTACCGGCACGCTTTGAGGAGCTCCCGCACCAGCGACACGCCGTCGCCGGCGCGCTCGACCTCGTCCACGATGGCGCTGCCGACGACCGCGGCGTCGAGCTTGCCGCGCAGTGCGCGCAGGTGTTCCTGCCGCGATATCCCAAAGCCGGCCGCAACCGGCAGTGTGGTGCGCTTTTTGACCTCGGCGAGCAGCTCGGTGATCCCTTCCGGCAGCTCTTTGCGCGCTCCGGTGATGCCCGTGACGGTGACGCAGTAGACGAATCCGCTCGACTGGGCGGCGATCGCACCGATGCGGTCGGGCGGCGTCGTCGGCGCGACCATGAAGACGGTGTCGAGCGACGCCGCGCGAAGCCAGCCCGCGACCGGCTCGGCCTCCTCGATGGGCAGGTCGGGAACGATCACGCCCGCCGCGCCGGCCTGCGCCGCCTCTGCCGCAAATTTCCGCGGGTCATGCGACAGCACCGGGTTGATGTAGGTCATCAGCACGACCGGGATTCCCTCCGCCGCAACCGCGGCCGCGACCTCGAGCGAGCCGGCGACGGTCATGCCCTGCGCGAGCGCGACCTGCCCCGCGCGCTGAACCACGGGGCCGTCGGCGAGCGGGTCGGAATGCGGGATGCCGATCTCGATCGCAGCGATGCCCGACGACGCAAGCCTCTTCCCCACGTCGATCGATCTCTTCTTCGAGGGGTGGCCGGCCATGATGTAGGCCACGAGCTTCAGGTCGTCTTTCGCACGAAGCGCGGCTTCGAGCTTCGAAGAAGTCTCAGCCACCATCTTCACAGGGGCCCCCGCGAAGTCGCAGGCGCAGCCTCGGACTTCGTGGGGATTTCGACGCTGTCCATGTCCTTGTCGCCTCGTCCCGAAAGGCAGACGAGGATGCGGCCGCCGGGGCCGAGCTCTTTGGCGATCACGCCCGCGTGATGGATGGCGTGCGAAGGCTCGAGCGCCGGCATGATGCCTTCGAGTTTGGTGCACAGCTTGAACGCCGCGAGCGCCTCTTTATCGGTGACGGCGACGTAGTCGACGCGCTCGATGTCGCGCAGGAACGCGTGCTCAGGACCGACACCGGGATAGTCGAGGCCGGCAGAGATGGAGTGCGTCGGAAGAATCTGTCCGTCGCCGTCCTGCAATACATACGAATAGCTGCCGTGCAGGACGCCCGGACGCCCGCCGACCAGCGACGCCGCGTGCTCCCCCGTCCGAATCCCCTTGCCGGCGGCCTCCACACCGACCAGCGCGACATCCTTGTCGTCGAGAAAAGCCGTGAAGATGCCGATCGCGTTCGAGCCGCCGCCGACGCACGCCACGACGACGTCCGGCAGCTTTCCGTCCAGGGACAGATACTGCTCACGCGCCTCGTCGCCGATCACGCGCTGGAGGTCGCGAACCATCTCGGGGTAGGGATGCGGTCCGACCACCGATCCGATGATGTAGTGGGTCGTCCGCACGTTCGTCACCCAGTCGCGGATGGCCTCCGTCGTCGCATCCTTCAAAGTCTTCGAGCCGCTGGTGACCTCGCGCACCTCGGCGCCGAGGAGCTTCATCCGCCGTACGTTCATCGCCTGGCGGTGCATGTCCTCGGTGCCCATGTAGACGGTGCACTCGAGGCCGAAGCGCGCGCACACGGTCGCGGTCGCAACCCCATGCTGGCCCGCGCCGGTCTCCGCGATGATCCTCTTCTTTCCCATTCGGACCGCGAGCAGCGCCTGGCCGACGGCGTTGTTGAGCTTGTGCGCGCCGGTGTGACACAGGTCCTCACGTTTGAAGTGGATGTGCGTGCCGCCGAAGTGCTCGCTCAGGCGAGTCGCGGCGTAGAGGGGCGTCGGCCGGCCGATGAAGGCGCGCCGGTGACCCGCCAGCTCGAGCTGGAACTGGGGATCCGCCTTGGCTTCGTGCCACATGTCCTCGAGCTCGTGCAGCGCGCTCATGAGCGTTTCGGGCACGTACTGCCCGCCGAACGCGCCGAAGCGCCCGTCGACAGGATGCGTCAGCCGAACGCTCATCGGCGTACCTCGGCCGCGCGCACCGCGCGAATGAACGCCCGGACCTTCTCGGGATCCTTGACGCGCACTCTCGCCTCGACGCCACTCGAGACATCGACGCCGTAGGGCCTGAAAGCGCTCACGACGTCGCCCACGTTACCCGGTTCAAGACCCCCCGCGATGAACACCTGACGCTGCGCGAGCAGCGGCCGCGCGAGCTCCCAGTCCCACGTTCTGCCGGTGCCGCCGCGCTGGTCGGCGGACCACGAGTCGAGCATGATCGGGTCGGGCCACGCCTCCGCGCCGCGGACGGCTCCATCCCGCACCTTCAGCACTTTCATGATCGGCCTCCCCGCCTCGAAGCCGGCCGGTTCGGAGCCGTGCAGCTGCAGCAGGTCGAGATCGACGAAGTCGGCGATCTGCCGTACCTCGTCAGGCGGCTGGTCGATGAACACGCCGACGATCCTGGGGTGCACGTCGAGCTCCTCCAGGATCTTCTTTACATCCTCGGGCGACACGCGCCGGTCGGAGGTGCAGAAGTGGAAGCCGATGAGGTCTGCGCCCGCTTCCGCCGCCGCCTTCGCGCTCGCGAGGTCGCAGATGCCGCATATCTTGATTCGGATCACGTCGTCAGCATCTTGATCTGAGCCGCGGGATCCGACGACCGCATCAGAAGTTCGCCGACCAGGACGGCGTCGGCGCCCGCTTCGCGCATGCGGCGCGCATCTGCTGCGGTGCGGATTCCGCTCTCGGCGACGAAGAGCACCTCCTTGGGCACCAGCTTGCGCAGCCGCTCGGTGAGGCTGAGGTCGACCTCGAACGTCCTGAGGTCGCGGTGGTTGACGCCGACCACTTTCGCGCCCGCCTCGAGCGCAGTCGCCGCCTGGGGTTCGTCGTGGACTTCGACGAGGGCTGCGATGCCACGGCTCTTGGTCACGGCGATGAGGTCGCGCAGTTGCTCTGCCGTGAGGGCCGCGACGATCAGGAGGACCGCGTCGGCTCCGCACGCCCGCGACTCGGCGACCTCGTAGGGGTCGGTGACGAAGTCCTTGCGCAGGATCGGCAGCTCGGTTGCGGCCCGCGCCGCGCGGATGTGGTCGACGCGCCCACCGAACCCGGCCATGTGGGTGAGCACCGAGATCGCTGCGGCGCCACCTTCGGTGTACGCATGCGCGAGATCGGCGGGCCGGTAGTCCTCCGACAGCACGCCCATCGAAGGTGTGCGCTGCTTCATCTCCGCGATCACAGCGAGTTGCGGTCGCCGCAACGCCCCGGCGAAATCTCGGGGCGTGTAGGCCGCGACCGCCTGCTCGAAACGGTCGGAGTCCATGAGGTAGCGCCGTCGCTGGAGATCCTGCCTGGCTTCCAGGACGAGACGATCCAGGAGATCGTCGGGTCTCACTCCTGGGAGATTCTGGCCCACCGTTCGAGAACCTCGCCCGCCCGCTCCGAGTCGATCGCCTCGGCCGCAAGTCCCAGGCCGTCCTTCCAGTCCCGCGCGAGACCCGAGGCACGCAGCGCGGCTGCCGAGTTGAGGAGGACGACGTCACGGCGAGGCCCCTTCGCCCCACCCAGCACCTCGCGCGCCAGCCGCGCGTTCTCCTCCGGCCCGCCGCCGCGCATCGATTCGACGGGGGCGTGCGCGAGTCCCAGCTCCGCGGGGTCGAGCTCGTATTCCTTGCGCTCACCGTCGACCTCGATCACGAACGATGGCGACGCGACCGACAGCTCGTCCATCCCATCGGCGGCGTGGAAGACGATCGCGCGCTCGACTCCGAG
>DASSLJ010000112.1:0-4431 GCA_035689585.1 Candidatus Dormiibacterota bacterium | reverse complement strand
CTTCAGCACGCTCACGCTCGAGCAGCTCGCAAGCATCGACCGTCTTATGGTCACGCGCCACTACGTCAAGGGCGAGTCGGTGTTTCGCCGTGGCGATGTCGGCGGTGAGCTGTACGTCGTGGTCGACGGTGAGATCCGCATCCACCTCGACCACGACGGACGCGAGGTCACGCTCGCCCGTCAGCCCACCGGAAGCGTCGTAGGGGAGATGTCCGTCTTCGACGATCAGCCGCGGTCCGCCAGCGCGCAGGCGATGTCAGCGACGACTGTGCGTGTGTTGCGTCGAGACAGACTGCAGGCGATCGTGCACGAGCATCCCGAGGTGCTGCTCGAGTTCATCAAGAACCTCAGCGAGCGATTGCGCGCGATGGACGCGAAGCTGGAGCTGACCCACCCCGAGGAGGCAGTCGCTACTCCGTAGGCTCGCCCTCCGCCCGGACCTCGATCTTCTTGCGCGCGTCTTCGAGGCGCTCGGTGCAGATCTTCAGATAGACGCGAGCGTCGTCGACGGCCTTGAGCGAGTCCTCGAGGGACAGGTTTCCGTCCTCGAGAAGCTTGAGCTGGTCATCGAGCTTCTCCAGCGCCTGCTCGTAGGTGAGGTTCTCGCTCACGGCTCGACTTCCTCGACCCGCGCGCCGAGGCGCCCCGAGGAGAGACGAACTCGGATCGCCCTTCCGCGCGAGGTTGCCGATGCAGTCGTGATCACGACGCCTGACTCCGCGTCCTGCGTGATGCTGTAGCCGCGCGACAACACCGCGTCTGGACTCAGCGCGTTGAGGCGCTCTCGTCTGTGCGCCAGCGCCCTGGTCGCGGCGGCAAAACGCTCGGCAAGCGCCCGGTCCAGCCGGTGCGTGGCGCGCCTGGCTGCGAGTGCGTTGACACTTCTCGTCAATCGCGCGCCCGCGGCGCCATCGAGCCGGCGGCGCCTGTCCTTGAGCCCTTCCTCACGCCGCGCCACCTGTGCGATGGGCGAAAGTCGCGCGAGATCGCGCGACGCGCGCTCGATTCGCTCGACGTATCGCGCGACTCGCTGCTTGAGCTCGCGGTCGAGGCGTCGCTGTCTCTCGCGAAGGTGCAGGACGAGATCGGACTTTTTCGGCACCACGCGTGCGCCGGCCTCCGTTGGGGTACGGCATTCCGCGTCACCGACGAGGTCCGCGACCGTGCGGTCGGACGTGTGGCCGAGTGCGGTCACAACCGGCAGCCTGGAGTCGAGGATCGCGCGCGCCACCAGCTCGGTGTTGAACGCGTACATCTCCTCGAAGCTGCCGCCCCCGCGCGCGAGCACGATCACGTCCGCGAGCGCCTCCTGGTTGCAGCGGCGCAGCGCGCGGGCGACGCTCATCGGCGCGCCGGCGCCCTGCACCTGCACGGGGTAGACCACGATTCCCATGTTCGGGTACCGATCCCAGATGGTTTCCTGCAGGTCGTTGATCACCGCGCCGGTCGGCGACGTCAGCAGAGCCACAGTTCGTGGAAGAAACGGCAGCCTCCGCTTACGCCTGGCATCGAATGCGCCTTCGAGCTCGAGCCTGCGCTTGAGCTCCTCGAGTCGCGCGCGCAGCTTGCCGACATCGTCGAACTCCACCTGGTCGACGACAAAGCTGAGCCGGCCGTTCTTCGCGAAGAAGTCGATCTTGCCGCGGAAGATGAAGACCTGGCCGTCCTCGGGGAGGGTCGTGACGCGCCGCGACGCATCCGCCCACAGGATCGCTTCGAGCTTGCTGTAGCCATCGCCGATCGAGAAGTTGTAGTGGCCGGCGACTGCCTTCTTCATCCCGCTGACCTCGCCCTTGACGAGAACCGCCGTCAGCGGACGCAGCTCGCGCCGGATCTCATTGGCGAGCTCGGTGACGGTGAAAGGGCGCTGGGCTTCCTCGGGCTTCAGCACGCGGTCTAGCTTAAGGGCGACACCTCGATTAGCCGCGAGCGCCGGCAGTCACGGCGTTCGTCTCGCTTTGGAACCCGCCAGCGCCGGCGGTCGCGTGATTCCGAGTTAGCGTCCGAGCTCCGAGGTCGACTTCGGGGCCTTGACGGGCCGCGATCGTTTGACCAGCTGCCATTCCACCCTGCGTGCGCGGAGGATGGCCACCGTCGTCACGCTTGCCGTGTCGGCGGGTTAGGATGGCCCGCCAATGGAATCGATTGCGCCAGACTCCGGCCGCATCCGACCGCTGATGTGGCTCTTTGCTGGAATGGCCGCAATCGGTGGCGTGCTTACTGTTTTTCTTCTAGCCAAGGGAGCTTGGTCCAACCTCCACGGCTCTAATGCACTCGCCTATGGCCTGCTGATGCTGTGTCTCGGTCTCTTGGGCTTCGGATATTTCCGCCTCTGGTTGGCTAAGTTCCGATTGCTTGTCGGTCCCGATCAATTCGGTTACCAGGACGCCTTCGGAAGGCGACACATCTGGTACGGGTCTCAGGTCGGTGAAATCGTCGATGCCGTGGTCATCTACAACAAGAGTTCGCCACCACGCCGGGCGATCTATTTCGTCGGGATCAACGGACGCACGACGTGGGCGCTCAATACACGTCCGTGGAGTGATGACGCCCTCAGCCGCCTGACCGGGGCGGTCGGGAAGCCGGTGAGGGTCATCGCCTCGCCCGTCTCAGTAGCGGCCTTCCGGCAGCAGTACCCGCAGGCCACCGGGTGGGTCGGCCGCCACGGCATGCTCGCCGGGGCGCTGCTGGGAATCGGCCTCATCGTGCTGGCGATGGGTATTCCCATCGCGACCCTCTGGATCCACTGGTGACGCGCCGGTTCGGGTCTAGCCCCCGATCTGGGACATCGACTTCGCCGGCTTGATGAACCCAGGCTTGTTGATCAGGTGCCCTTCTTCCTTGCGCCAGATCGCGGTCTCGATGAGCTTGCACAGGTGGTCGTCTGACGCTCCCGACCGCATGACGTCGCGCAGTGGCGTCTCGTGCAGTGAGAACAGGCACGTGCGCAAGCCACCCTCGGCGGTGAGGCGGATCCGGTTGCACGTCGTGCAGAACGCCTGGCTCACCGACGAGATGAAACCGACGCCGCCGGGAGCCCCGTCGGCGAAGGTGAACCGAGTCGCCGGCCCGGGTCGTGGATCATTGAACGGCACGAGCGGAAACTGGTCTTCGATCTGCTCCTGGATGCGAAGGCTCGGCACGACCTGCTCATTCGTCCAGATGTTGTCGCCATCGAGCGGCATGAACTCGATGAACCGGACCTCGTAACCCTCCGAATGCGCGAGCCGCGCGAAATCGACGACCTCATCGTCGTTGCGGCCCTTCATTACGACCATGTTCAGCTTGATCGGCCAGAGCCCGGCCTCACGCGCCGCGGTGATGCCGTCCATGACCTTCGCGAATGCGTCGACTCGCGCGAGGCCCTCGAAGCGCTCCATGTGGAGCGTGTCGAGCGAGATGTTGATCCGCTTCAGACCCGCGGCTTTGAGCGCCGCGGCTTTCTGGCGGAGAAGGACGCCGTTCGTCGTCATGGTGATGTCGAGCGTCGGATCGATCGCGTTCATCATGCCGATCAGCTCCTCGAGCTTCACGCGCACGAGCGGCTCGCCTCCCGTGATGCGGATCGTGCGGACGCCGTAGTTCTCGACGAAGATCCGCGCCAGACGGACGATCTCCTCGAACCGCAGGATGTCCTCGCGCTTCAACCACTTCAGGCCCTCGGCGGGCATGCAGTAGATGCACCGGAAGTTGCACCGGTCCGTGACCGAGATCCGCAGGTCGTCGGCCACCCGTCCGTACGAGTCCAGTAGGCGGCGAGGCATTTAGCCGATGATAGCCACGATGGCTTACGAGCACATCCTGCTCGAGATCGATGCGCCGATCGCCACGATCACGCTCAACCGGCCAAAGGTTTTGAACGCGTTGAGCCCGGCGCTCGTGGGCGAGGTCGCGTCAGCGCTGACCGAGCTCGATGCCAACCCCGACGTCCGAGCCGCCGTGCTGACCGGTGGCCCGAAGGTGTTCGCCGCGGGCGCCGACATCGCCGACATGGCCGACCAGACGGCGGTCGACCAGCTGCTTCGCGATCAGACCGGCCGGTGGGTGCCGCTGGCCACTTTCAAGAAGCCGCTGATCGCAGCGGTGAACGGCTATGCGCTTGGCGGTGGCTGCGAAGTCTCGCTGATGTGCGACCTGATCATCGCCGGTGACACAGCGCGCTTCGGCCAGCCGGAGATCAACCTCGGAATCATCCCCGGCGCGGGCGGGACACAGCGCTGGCCGCGGACGGTCGGCAAGCAGGTCGCCATGGAAGTGATGCTGACCGGCTCGCCGATCACCGCCCAGCGCGCGTACGAGCTCGGTGTCGTCAACAAGGTCGTGCCGGCCGAGACGACGATCGAGGTCGCCAAACGCATGGCGCGCGAGATCGCGGCCAAGCCGCCGCTTGCGCTTCGGATGGCGAAGGAGGCGGTGCTCAAGGCGTTCGAG
>DASSLJ010000111.1:0-9078 GCA_035689585.1 Candidatus Dormiibacterota bacterium | reverse complement strand
GCCGGCGCCTCGTTCGTGGTGACGCCGGTGCTCCTTCCGGAGGTGGCGGAAGCGTGCCGGCAGGAGGACATGCTCTGCGTGCTCGGCGCCCTGACGCCGACCGAGATCTACCAGGCGCGCCTGGCGGGCGCCGCGCTGGTCAAGGTCTTTCCGATCGCACCTGTCGGCGGACCTCGCTACGTGGAAGCGCTCAACGGGCCGCTTGCCGGCGTGCCGTTCTGGGTGTCGGGCGGAGTGCCGATCGACGACATCGGCGCCTACCTGCGTCTCGGCGTCAAGGTCGTCGGCCTCACCGCCTCGCTCTTTCCGCCGGAAGCGCTCGCGCGACGAGACATGGAGCGGATCCGGCAGAACGCGGAACGAGCGGCGCGTGCGGCGGCGGAGGCTGTGGGCGACTAGTTAGGAAGCGCCTCTAGCCGCAGCCGACGTGGTAGTTGCACATGGTCACGGTGATGTTGGAGTAGAGGTTGGTCACCTGCTGCCCTGTGAGAAGCACCGCGATGATGACGACGAGCGCGATCAAGGCCAGGATCAACGCGTACTCGACCAGCGCCTGTCCCTTGAAGGGTCTAGGCCGCGTCAACACCCCACGTGGTAGTTGCACATGGTTGCGGTGATGTTGGAGTAGACGTTGATCAGCTGACCACCGGTCGCGATCAACGCGATGATCACGACCAGCGCGATCAGGGCAAGGATGAGCGCGTACTCAACCATTCCCTGGCCCTTCTGGATGTATGAAAAATGAATCAACAGGCTCTACCGATCCGAAAGCTTAACGGTCGAGCCCGTTGTCCTGGTCCCTAATTCTCTCGAGGGCCTGCTCCACCACCACGCGGACCATCCGCTTGCGCCAGAAGTGGCTCAGGTCGGCGTTGTCCAGCGGCTTGGCGGGCTTGGCGGCGATCTCGGCCGCCTCGGTGATCGTCTCGGCGTCCAGGCGGCGACCTTTAAGGAACTGCTCAGCGGCCGTTGCCTGAAGTGGGTGGGAGGCGACGGCTGAGAGCACGAGCTTGCAGCCCGCGACCACATCTCCGTCGATCCTCGCCGCGACTGCGGCGCCGGCGATCGGAAAATCGATCGAACCGCGGCGCCGCAGCTTGATGTAAACGCTGCGCGTGCCCGGCGCTGCTGTCAGACGCAATTCGGTCACGACCTCCGAGGGCGCCTTGCCGAGATATTCGATGCCGTCGTCGCGGTAAAGCGCCGCGACGGGCGCTTCGCGCTCTCCGTCTGCTCCGACCAGCGTGACCATCGCATCGAGAGCGATGGCCATCGGCGCCGTGTCGGACGATGACACCGCCCAGCAGCGAGGGCTGCTTGGAGCCACGAGGCATATGTCGCCATCCTTCTTCAGGCAGAACCCCGCGGCCTTCCGCCACTCATATGTCATGTCGTAGTAGTTGCACCGCGTGTCGACGCACAGGTTGCCGCCGATGGTGCCGGCGTTGCGGAGCGGGGGAGACGACACGACACCCGCCGCCTCCGCGTAGCCGCCAAACCGCTGGACCACGTGGGGATTCTTTGACGCGTCCGCCAAAGTCGTCGCCGCACCGATGGCGCACACGTCCGATCCGTTGCGCACTTCTCTCGGCAGGAAATCGAGACCGATCAGCGTGTCGATCTCGAACTGCCTTCGCTTCAGCTTGGGATAGAGGTCCGTACCGCCCGCGACGAACATTGCGCGCGGACCGAGCTCGGCCGCCATGCGCGCGGCCTCGCGTGCGTCTTTCGGACGGAGGAACTTAAACCGCGGGAGTCGCAGCACGGTCCATGTCCTTCGCCGGCGGGTCGACCTTGATCGTCGGCGGATACGGAATGGCTGGAAATCGTGGCGGCCCGTAGCGCGGCTGCTCGCCCTTCTCTTTGCGGCGCAGCGCTTCGATCACCTTCTCGGGTGTTACGGGTATCTCGTCGATCCACACGCCCAGCGCGTCGTACACGGCCGCGCACAGCGCGGGCGGCACGGGAAGCAGCGGGCCCTGTCCGGCCTCCTTGGCCCCATACGGACCTTCTTTGTCGACTGTTTCGACGATGAAGGTCTCGACCTCGGTCATGTCCAGAAAAGTCGGCGACTTGTACTCGAGCATCGACGGCCACTTGTGCAGGCCCTTGCGAAAGACCTGCTCCTCCATCAACGCCTCGCCAAGACCCATGTAGACGCTGCCCTCGACCTGGCCCTCGACGAGCAGAGGGTTGATGGCGCGGCCGACGTCGTGCGCGATCCAGACCTTGTTGACCTTCACCAGTCCGGTTCGCGGGTCGGCGTCCACGTCGACGACGCATGCGGAGTAGCTGTACGCGGGGCTCGGACCTACCCCCGATCCTTTATATGGACCGGCGATCTTCGGCGGCGTGTAGCTCCCGGCGGTCGTGAGGGTCCCGAAGCGTGCTTCGCCGAGGATGCTCGCCTCCTCGAACGTCACCTCTTCGTACTTCTTCCCGCTCCCCTCGACGGCCTCGACCAGGAGCGTCCGCATCTTGCGCGCGGCCTCGAGTGCGGCGTTGCCGGCCATGAAGGTCACGCGCGACGAGTAAGAGCCGAGGTCGATCGGTGTCGTGTCGGTGTCGGCGGTGACGAGCCGGACGTCTGCGGGCTGCAGGCCGAGCTCCTCGGCAACGATCGTCGCGAGCACCGAATCGGATCCCTGACCGATGTCCATCGCGCCGCAGTAGACGGTCACACCGCCGCGATCGACCTTGATCTGGACCTCCGAGTGCGGCATGTCGTTCCAGTAGATCGCGGTCCCCGCACCCGACAGGTAGCTCGAGATCGCAAAGCCCATGCCGTGACCAGGCCGGCGCTCGCGTTTCGCGTAACCGGATGCATCGAGGACCCGCTGCGTGCATTCCTCGAGCCCGCACGACGTGATTCGCAGCCAGTTCACGGCGCGCGTGTATGGCTGGACGAAATTGCGGCGCTTGAGCTCGGCCGGATCCATGCCGACGTCGTGGGCGATCTTCTCGAGGTGCAGCTCCAGGCCGAATCGAGGCTGCGGCGTGCCATGACCACGCTTCGGCCCGCACGGCGGCTTGTTGGTGAACACGCGGCAGCCCTCGAACCGATAGGCGGGAATGTCGTAGGTGACCGTCTGCAGGACGCCCGTATAGAAGGTCGAGGCCACGCCGTACGAGCCGTACGCGCCGCCGTCGAGCGCCGTCCGGAAATGCATGGCGGTGATGCGACCCTCGTCATCGACGCCGGTGCGGACCCACATCAAGACCGGATGGCGGCCGCGGTGCGCGTAAAAGACCTCCTCGCGCGTCAGCGTGCACTTCACCGGCCGGCCGGTGATCATCGCGAGCTTGGACACGATGATCTCGTGCGCAAACGGATCGGTCTTGCCTCCGAATCCACCACCATGCGCGGCGCCGATCACGCGGATGCGGTGCATCGGCAGCTCGAGCACCCTGGAGAGCGCTCGATGCACGTAGTGCACGACCTGCGTCGACGACCAGAGCGTGAGCTTGCCGTCGACATAAGTGGCGATGGCACTGTGCTGCTCCATCGGCAGATGCGTGTTGCCCTGGTAGAAGAAGACGTCCTCGCGCACATGCTTGGCGCGCGCGAATCCGCCATCGAGGTCGCCGAACTCGAGCGCGACGAACTTGTGGATGTTGTTCGGACCGCCGTAATCCTGGATGCGCTCGTCCTTCGGCGTGCCGAGCGCGGCTTCGATTGACATCACAGGTTCGAGCACTTCGTACTCGACGCGAATCGCGTCGCACGCCCCGGCCGCGATCTCCTCCTCGACCGCCGCGACTGCGGCGACTGGATCTCCGACGTAGCGGACCTTCTCGTGCTCGAGCGCTCGCTCGTCCTGCGTGACGGGGAGGATGCCGAACTTGATCGGCAGGTCGGCGCCGGTGATGACCGCGAGCACGCCGGGAATCCGCCGCGCCGCAGACGTGTCGATCGAGACGATCCGGGCGTGCGGGTGCGGGCTGCGAAGGATCCTGCAGTGCAGCGTGCGCGCGGGGAGCATGTCGTCGGCGTAAACCGCGCGCCCTGTCACCTTTGCGGCCGCGTCGACCTTCGGAAGCGGCTTGCCTACGACTTTCATGCCATTCGCCCTGCGGCGAGCTCGATCGCTTCCAGGATCTTGACGTAGCCGGTGCAGCGGCACAGGTTGCCGGCGAGCGCCTCACGGATCTCATCCCGCGTCGGACGCGGGTTTACCTCGAGCAGCGATCGCGCCGACAGAAGAATCCCAGGCGTGCAGTAACCGCACTGCGCGGCGCCCAGTTCGGCAAACGCCGTCTGAAGCGGATGCATGTGCGATCCGTCCGCCATGCCTTCGATCGTCGTGATCGCGCGGCCGCGCAGCTGAATCGGCAGGAGCAAGCAGCTCAACTCCGGCTTGCCGTCGACGAGCACCGTGCACGTGCCGCACTCACCGAGCTCGCATCCGTGTTTCGTGCCGGTCAGCTGCAGGTCTTCACGCAAGACCTCGAGCAAAGTCTTGTGAACAGGCACGAGAACATCGCGGTTTTCACCGTTTACGTCCACGTTAACCACGACTCGCTCCACATCGCGAGCGATCTCTTCGCGCATTTGCGGCACTGCTCATTTTTGCCGAACGTCAGAACTCTCGTCCGCCGCAAGCCAGGTTCTAGTCCGGGAACAGCTCCCTTTCGATGGCGTGGCACATCACGTGCTCGATGGGCAGCATCGACTCCTGCACGTGGGTGGTCACGCTCGAGGGAATTACGATCGAGTGATCGGCCTCGCGCTGGAGCGGCCCGCCCTCGCCCATGAGAGCGACGGTCGTGATGCCGAGGAGCCGTGCCTTGCGCACGGCACGGCGCACGTTGGTCGACCCGCCGCTCGTCGAGATGGCCATGAGCACGTCGCCGCGCCTGCCCAGCGCCTCGACCTGCCTTTCGAAAACGCCCTCGAACCCAGAGTCGTTCGCATACGCGGTCAGAAATGACGTATCGGTCGTCAGTGCGATCGCGGCGATCGCCGGCCGGACGAAGTCGGATGTCAGCCTACTCGTCAGCTCGGCCGCGAAGTGCTGACTGTCGGCTGCGCTGCCGCCGTTGCCGCAGACCATCAGCTTGCCACCGGCGCGAAGCGATGCGGCGATCGCCATCGCGGCGCGTTCCACCGCATCGGCGCACTCGTCGGCGACGAGCGAATGTAGCGTCGACGTCGCCTCGAGGTGCGTCCTTAGCTGGTCTGCCCAGCGCCCCCCCATCAACCGGTTAACGTCTCAGGCGGCCATCTCCCTCAATACGTTCACGCACGCCCAGAGGTCGGGCGCGGCCGCGTCTGCGCGCGTCTTCTCGGGCTTCGGATCGTCCGGATACACGAGGATCGATCGCATTCCGAGGGCCACCGCAGGCTTCACGTCGTTGTCCTCGCGATTGCCGATCACGACGCACTGATCGGCCTCTACGCCCGCCAGCCGCATCGCCATCTCGAACACGGCGGGGTGCGGTTTGAGATGCCCCGCGTCGATCGACGTGACGATGCCGTCGATGAGGCCGTCGAATCCGAGCGCGCGAAAATCGTCGCGGTAGCTGTCGGCGTCGCGCCAGTAGGTGTTGCTGGTGATGAAGGTCCGCATGCCGAGGTCGTGGATCGCTTCGAGCAGCGCCCTGGCGCCGGGCAGCGGTTGAAACCGGTCGTGGATCGGAATCGCCATGGCGCGCCGGATGCGGGCGATCGTCCCGGGGTCGGCGGGCAGGCCCTGCCGGGTGAGGCTGGTGGTGATCAGCTGAACGGCGTCGACGGCCATCGGAGTCTCGGTCGTGATCGTGCGTGCCTCATCTCCGGGCTTGCTGCTCATGAGAAGGTCGTCGACGAGCGCGTCGATGACGCGCGCTTCGTGGGTCGACATCGCCGCCCGCACTCGCAGCCGGCGGCCCTCGCCGTCGGACTGGCGGATGGGCCACGAGTTCGGCCACAGCGTGCCGCCCACGTCGATCAGCGCGACTTCAAGGCGCCTCGGCAACGCTGGTTATCATCGCGTCCAATGTCCGGTTTGAGGTGGCTCACGTCTGGCGAATCGCATGGGCCGCAGCTGACGGTCGTCATCGAAGGCCTTCCGTCCGGGCTCGAGATCTCCGAAGAGGACCTGCGCAAGGACCTCGCGCGGCGTCAGGGCGGTCACGGCCGCGGCGGGCGGCAGAAGATCGAGACGGACGTCGCGCGCATCGTGAGCGGTGTGCGTGGAGGCTTCACGATCGGCAGCCCGGTGACGCTCGTCCTCGAGAACAAGGACCACGTCAACTGGACCGCGCAGATGACAGCGTCCAAGGAAGGCTTCGAACCGAAGGTGGTGACTCGCCTGCGCCCCGGCCACGCCGACCTCGCGGGCGCGCTGAAGTACGGGCACACGGACATCCGCAACGTGCTCGAGCGCTCGTCCGCTCGCGAGACCGCAACGAGGGTCGCGGCGGGGGGCGTCGCGCGCAAGCTGCTCGGCCACTTCGGCGTCGACATCCTGAGCTTCACGCAGTCGATCGGGACGATCGACATCGGCATCGAGGGCGTCGACCCCGACGTCCTCAACGAGTCCGACATCGAGCTCTCGCCGGTGCGGTGCCCGGATCCCGAAGCGTCCAAGCGCATGGTCGCCCTCATCGATGACGTCGGCGAGCAAGGCGACACCCTGGGCGGGACGTTTCGCGTCATCGCACGCGGATTGCCGCCCGGTCTGGGCAGCTATGTGCACTGGGACCGCAAGCTAGACGGACAGCTCGCGCAGGCGGTGATGTCGATCAACGCCATCAAGGCGGTCGAGTTCGGTGCCGGGTTCGAGGGCGCGGCTCGGCGCGGCTCGGAATTTCACGACGAGATCGATTACGACGAGGGACGTTTCCGGCACCTGACCAACCGCGCGGGCGGTATCACCGGAGGCGTCACCAACGGCGAGCCCATCGACCTGCGCGTCGCCATCAAGCCGATCTCGACGATGAAGAAGCCGATGATGTCGATCGACCTGCGCACGAAGGAGAAGACTGAGGCGCACTACGAGCGCAGCGACGTCTGCGTCGTCCCCGCCGCCGGTGTGATCGGCGAGGCCGTAGTTGCGCTGACGCTGGCGGACGCGCTGCTCGATAAGTTCGGGGGCGACTCGATGTCCGAGCTCGAACGGAACTACCGTTCCTATATGGAGTCCATCGCGCAATAGCCAAGGTAATGTCGATGGCCGAGGCCATCGCGCGCTTCGTCCCCGACGGCTCGACTGTCGCGATGGGGACTGCTCTGGAAGCGCTCATTCCGTTCGCGGCGGGTCACGAGCTCATCCGGCAGACGCGGCGGAACCTGAACCTGGTCGGTCCGATATCGGACGCGCTTTTCGATCAGCTGATCGGCGCAGGTTGTGTTCGCCGGGTGACGGCGGCGTGGCTGGGCAATGTGTCCGAAGGCCTCGGTCACTGCTACCGGCGCGCGTGTGAGCAGGCGATCCCGCACGCGATCGAGGTGCGTGACCATTCCAACTTCTCCATATCGCTGGCGTTGTGGGCGGCCGCGTGGAGCGTGCCCTATCTGCCTGCGCGCACTCTCCTCGGGAGCGACATCCTGCGCACGAACCCGGACGTCTCGGTCGCCGGCGACCTCGTTCACGTCAATGCCGTCCGTCCGGACGTCGCGATCGTCCACGTGCAGAGGGCCGACGCAGAGGGACGCGCGCACGCATGGGGTCCGCTCGGCATCACCGAAGAGGCCGGCCTCGCAGCTGATCACGTGATCGTCACGTGCGAGGAGCTCGTCGACTCGGACGTGACGCTCAGCGATCCGAACCGCATCCTCTTGCCGGAGTCGAAGGTCATCGCGGTCGTTCACGAACCGGGTGGATCGCATCCGTCCCCGGTGCAGGGGTATTTCAAGCGGGACCACGGCGTCTATCGCAATTACGCGGAGCGCTCGCGTTCGCGCGAGGGCTTCGAGGCCTGGTTGCGCGAATGCGTGCTCGACATGCCCGATCGTGCGGCCTACATGGAGCGCATCGACGTCGAATCGCTGCGCATCAAGAATCACCGGCCATCAGAGCCGGCGGACTTCGGCGATGAGTGATTTCACTCCGCAGGAAATGATGGTCTCGGTCGCTTCACGCGAGATTCGCGACGGCGACCTCGTCTTCGTCGGCATGCGCCTGCCCATCCTCGCCTACGCGGTCGCGCGCAACTCGCACGCGCCCACGGCACGCGGGCTCTTCGAGGTCGGACTGATGCGCGACCAGCCGGCGTCGGCGTTCCTCGGCACGATGGGCGACCCGCCCAACGTCGTCGGCGCGCTCTGGGCGACGCGCATGTCGAACGTCATGGCACTGATGACGCAGGGCAACGTCGACCTCGGCTTCATCGGTGGTGCGGAGGTCGATCGCTTCGGCAACCTCAACACGTCGTACGTGGGCGACCCTGCGCATCCGTCGGTCAAGTTGCCCGGAAGTGGGGGAGGAGCCGACATCGCGATCCTGAGCCGCCGCTGGGTGACGTTGATGACCCACGAGAAGCGGCGCCTGGTCGAACGCGTGTCTTACGTGACGTCGCCGGGATACGGCGACGGAACTCCTGGTTGGCGGAAACGCAACGGATTGCTCGGCGGTGGTCCGTCCGCGATCATCACGACTCTTGGCGTGTTTCGTTTTCCCGAAGGCGGGGGAGAGGCGATGGTCGAAAGCGTCCATCCCGGCCACACGCTTGACGAAGTGCGCGAGCACACGGGTTGGGATTTACACGTCGCTGATGGTGTAAGCGAAACGTCAGCGCCGACCGAAGCGGAATTGACAGCCATCCGACAATTCGACCCCGAAGGTTTCTGGACGCGCTAGTTACATAAGCGTGACGCGGCGGCAACGAGGCGTTGACACCGCAAGCCGAATCTGAGCCTCACGAAATTTCTTCGTGAGGAGAACGACCATGAACCCGTTTGCAGCAATCGCCGTCAAGACCATTGGAGCCGCCGGCGTCGCGG
Organism: Candidatus Dormiibacterota bacterium; assembly: GCA_035689585.1. GTDB lineage: Bacteria > Chloroflexota > Dormibacteria > Dormibacterales > Dormibacteraceae > 40CM-4-65-16. The sequence goes on along the minus strand of DASSLJ010000111.1, from coordinate 152 downwards.
CCCTGCTCAGTGTGGGCGCCGTCAGCGCGTTCGCCGCTTCGCCGTCGCCATCACCCAACCCGACCGCCGGCACAACGCAGCCGTCGACGGATCGCCACGCCGACCGCAGGGCCATTCGTCGCGCGGTGATCGACGGCGAGGCCGACGTTCTC
>DASSLJ010000110.1:0-6156 GCA_035689585.1 Candidatus Dormiibacterota bacterium | reverse complement strand
GTCGAGAGCAGCCTGGTCGACTCCTCGACGTCGGTGAACATGATCGTGACCGTGCCCTCGGTCTGACCGACCGCGAGGCTGCCGATGATGGTCTCCGCGGTCAGCGGCGCGGCGGCGTTGATCGGCTGGCCGAGACCTTCGGCGATCTCGCGCAGCAATCCCTGCGACGCCCGGTAGCCGGCCTCACCCTGCGGATAGCGGACGGCCTGCAGCAGTCCCGCTTCGACCGCCAGACGCAGCTCGCGCCCCGCCGAGTCTTTGCTGATCTTCACGTCGCGTGCGTAGTCGCTGGCCTTCAGCTCGGCGCCTTCGAAGGCCTGCGTCAGCGGTTCCGCGAGGCGCAGGCTCAAGCCACGCCGCGTGATGATGGTTTCGATCACCGCGTGGATCCGCCGCGACGCTCCAGCGGGGCCGGCGGCGCCTTCGGTCGTGCGGACGGTGGGGAGCATGCCGCTGAAGCCGCTCGATGCGGCGGCGAGCTGTCCCAGCGCGGTCGTGGCGCGAGCCATCGCGGTGGCCGCCTCGAGCGCCTGCCCGGCGTGGAAATCCGGCGGAGGTGCGTAGGCCGGCGGAGGGGGCGTTGTGTACTCGACTGGCGCCGGCGGCGGCGTTGGGTAGACGACCGGCTGCAGCTGCGGCGGCGGCGGCGCGATGTACTGGACAGGGGGCGCCGCGATCACGGGCGCCGGCGGCAGCGCTTCCATCGGAGCGACCGGCGCGGCCGGGGCGGCGGCCTGAAGGTCCGCGACCGCGGCGCGTGCCGCGTCGATCAGCTTGCGCATCTCCTCCTGCATCTCGGGCGTTTGCGCCGGTGCGGCCTGGACCGCCTGGACCGGCGCGGGAGCTTCTGACGCTGTTCTGGCTGCGGGCCGCTCGGAGCTGAACGGAACGACGACGACCTGGCGGACGACGTTTTCCGTCTTGCCCTGGCCCGAGATCAGCGGGTCTTTGACGACCGGCATCATGCTGTCGGATCCCGCCGGAATGAAGCGCGACTTCGACGGGTCGAACAGGTCCTGGTTGACCTGGACGCCGTAGAACGCCGCCTTGTCGAGCGCGGTCGGGACGTACCCGGTCGCGTTGTACTCGAGCCTCAGGTCTGGGCCCATCCCGAGCAGGAATATGTCGCGCAGGATCGGGCCGTTGGCGTCGTAGCCGACGACCTCGGCGATCTGTGCGATCTTGCGCCGGCCGTCGGGCATGCGGGCCTGGTGGACGATCAGGTTGACGGCAGAGGCGATCTGCGCGCGTACGGCCTCGAACGGGATGTCGATCGACGCCATCATCACCATCGTTTCGAGACGCGACAGCGCGTCGCGCGCGGAGTTGGAGTGGATCGTCGACATCGAGCCGTCGTGGCCGGTGTTCATCGCCTGCAGCATGTCCAGCGCTTCGGCGCCCCGGACCTCACCGACGAGGATGCGGTCAGGTCGCATTCGCAGCGAGTTGCGGAGCAGCTGCCGGATCGTGAGCTCGCCCTTGCCTTCGACGTTGGGTGGGCGATGCTCGAGCGCGATGACATGCGGGTGATCGATCTGCAGCTCCGCAGCGTCCTCGATCGTGATCACGCGCTGGTTGTGCGGGATGAACCGCGCGATCACGTTCAGCGACGTCGTCTTGCCGGAACCGGTGCCGCCCGACACGAGGATGTTCATGCGGCCGAGAACCGCGGCCTGGAGGAACTCGGCCATCGCGGGGCTGAGGCTGCCTTCCTGCTTGAGGTCTTCCATGCCGAGAACCGCGTCCTTGAACTTGCGGATCGTCAGCGCTGGACCGTGAATCGCGGCAGGCCGGATGATTGCGTTGACGCGGCTGCCGTCGGGCAATCGCGCGTCGACCATCGGGTTCAGACCATCGATGTGCCGGCCTGTCGTGGCGACCATGCGCCGGATCGTCTCCAGGAGCTGGTTTTCGTCTTCGAATCGAACCTCCGCCTTGGTCAGCACGCCGCGGCGCTCGATGAAGACCTGGTCGGGTCCGTTGACCATGATCTCGCTCACCGAGCGGTCGTGGAGGAGGCTGTCGAGAGGTCCGTAACCGACGGCGGCGCGCAGGATGATGTCGGCCAGCGCCGACTTCTCCTGTGCGTTGAGCGCGATCGCGTCCTCGAGAAGGAACCGGTCGAGGTGCGTGCGCACCGCGCGCGAGAACGCGATCGTGTCGCCGGCAGTAAGTCCGACGTCGCGGATCAATGCCAGGCGGTCGCGGAAATCGTTGGCCAGTTTGTGCAGGTCGCGGCCCTGGCGTGCGGCCGCCTCCAGGATGTCGGAGCGGCGGCGCCTCGGAGTGCCGTTTGTCGGCGCCGCGATGCTCGCCGTCCATGTCTCCACGAACTGCGTGTCGAGTAGCGACGCGGCCGCCGCGACGGCCGGGATCACGCGTTGGAGCTCGGGCAGGCGGATCTTGATGGTGATGCCGAACGTGTACGGCTCCGCGCTCTGCTCGACGTAGGCGGCGATCCACTCGCCGTCCTTGAAGCGCATGATCGCCTTGCGCGCGGTGCTCTGATCGCCAGGATCGGGCTCGAGGTTCGGATCGTCGACGGAACCGAAGACGACGTACTTGATATCCCGCGCGGCGATGAACCGCTTTCGCGTCGGGTCGCTTGCCGAGTACAGAGGAAATCCATCCTGGGTGATGGTTCGGACGTCGGACTCGCCGTCCTCGAGGCCGCCGTCGAGCCGGTGGACGACGACTTTTTCGCGCGGCAGCTGCTGACTTGCGTCCGGAGCCGCAGGCGTTTCGAGCATGCTCATGACGTGAATCGCTCCGGCGGCCGTCGTCGGTCCAGCACCCACTTCGAGCCTGGCATGCGCTTGGCGACGCCCTTCACCTCGGACGCGCGGGCGGCAAGCGCGGCCGCGCTCGTGTAAGTTCCGGGCTCGGCGATCACGATCCCGATCGACACCGAAACGACCGGCGTACGCAGGATGTTGCCGCTGCGCTCCTGCGACTCGATCCAGCCGCGGTCGCGATCTGCCGGGTCGTAGAGCGCGGGAATCGCCTCGTCGAATCTCTTCGTGATCTCCGCCGCGATCAGCTCCGCGAGCGCAGGTTCGGTCAGGATCACGAAGTCGTCACCGCCGACGTGCCCCGCGAAGTGGAAGTTCGAATGGTTCTCCTCGAGGACCTCGAGGACGATCGTCGCGAGCGTCTTGATCACATCGTCGCCGCGCAGAAAGCCGTAATGGTCGTTGTAGCTCTTGAACGAGTCGATGTCGGGGTAGAGGACGGCGAACCGCTCGCGGTCGGCAAGCCTGCGGTTGATCTCGCGCAGGATGTCGCTGTTGCCGCTCATGCCGGTCAGTGGGCTCAGGCCGCGCGTCGTCGTCGAGCGCGCCATCACCGCGCGCATACGCGCAACCAGCTCCTCGGGGATGAACGGTTTGGTGACGTAGTCGTCTGCGCCCGAAAGCAGGTGCTCGACCTTGTCTTTCAGCGAGTCGCGTGCGGTCAGGAACACCACGGGGATGAGACGTGTGCGGAAGTCCTCGCGGAGCTCCGCCATGATCTCGTCGCCGGTGATGTCACCGACCATGAGGTCGAGCAGGATGATGTCGGGTCGCCATTCGACCGCGGCGTCGTGCGCCGTGCGGCCTTCATTGACCGCGACGCACTCGAAACCGGCGCGCTCCAGCACTCGCTTGACCAGACGCAGGACCTGTTCGTCGTCGTCCACGACCAACGCGATGTCGTGACGGACCAGCGCGGATCGCGGGTGCTCGCCGACCGACCTCGCGATCGTCACGTCGTCACCTTTCCGGGGCGCGGAAGCTTCTCCGTCATGGCGATGGCTCGGTCGGCGGCCGACCGAATCTCGCGCACGTCGGCCTTGATCGCTTCCGGATCGTCGAGCTCCTGCTCGATGAGCTCGCTGTAGTTGACGATCACTGCTAGAAGGTTGCGAAAGTCATGGATCAGGACGCGGCCCGGATCCATGTGCTCATCATCGGTGTGCTCGGTCATACGCGTTTCACCAGGCGCCAACGATTGAGGTCGCCGTCCCGCTCGTAACCAAGCTCATCGAGCAGCGAGCGAGCCATCGCGAGCCCGCGTCCGGACTCGCTTTCGTGCTCGGGCATGTCGCGGTTGAGGTGCTCGTGGACTGGAGCTCCGAAGTCGACCAGCGAGGCCTCGACCACTCCATGATCGAAACGGAGGGTGTAGCTGACGGCTCGGTCCGTGCCGCGCGGCCTTCCGTGCGTCAGCACGTTGCTTCCGATCTCGCCGAGCGCGGTCTCGAACAGAAGCAGCGGCATGTCGTCCCGGCTCCGGCCGAGCGCCGCGCGAAGCTGATCGACCGACGAGTGCAGGAGCGCGAGGCCTTCATCGAGGCCGGCAAAGCTCGCATGAAAGTCGAAGCCGCCATTCGTGCTGCTCACGGGCTAGAAGCCCGCGAGGGCATCCTCGAGGGTGGCGTAATAAGGAAAGACGCGGTCGAGGGTAGTCAGCTCCAGCACCACGCGCACCTGCTGGTTGGGCGCGGCGAGGCGAAGCTCGCCCTGGCGGTTGCGGACTTGCTTGAGGGCCGCGATCACCGACCCGAGACCTGTGGAATCGACGAAGCTCACGCCCTCCATGTCGATCACGACCTTGGGCAGGCCGTTCTGCGTCAGGCCGCTCATGGCGTCCTTCAACGCGGGAGCGCCGGCGATATCGAGCCGGCCGGTGGGGGCGACGACGGTGACGCCACCCTCGGTCTGGCGGGTCTGGACTTCGAGGGGCATTTTGGGCGGCGCTCAGCATATGGCAGAAAGAGCTGATTTCACCCTCTCTACACTGCACGCCCGTGACGGCGGAAAAGGTGCTGATCGTCGAGGACGAGGAGGCTCTCGCGAAGGTCATGGCGCGGACCCTGCGGAGCCGTGGAATCGAATCCGACGTGGCACTCTCCGGGGCTGACGCCAGGCGGCTGTTTGCGGCCGGCGAATACGCGCTCGCGCTGCTCGACGTTCGGCTTCCCGACGAGTCCGGGTACACCCTGCTCGAGGAGTTGAGGTCGGTGCAGCCCGACACCGCGATCGTGATGATCTCCGGCGTCGACGATCCGGAGCTCGGCAAGGCTGCCATCGAGCACGGCGCGTACGCGTACCACCTCAAGCCCGTCGGGGCGACGCAGCTTTACCTCCTCGTCATCAACAACCTTCGCCGGCGAAGCCTCGAGATCGAAAACCGCGCGATCGTCAAGCGCCTGGAAGCGGTCGTCGAGGAGCGGTCGGAGCAGATGCATCGTGCGGCCGAGCTGCAGGCCGGCATGCTGCCCCGTTCGCCGTTCGCCGAGGACGGTTTCGAGGTCGCCGCGCACTTCACGGCGGCGCGGGAGATGAGCGGCGATTTTTACGACTTTTACCGCGGCGCCGACGGCCGCGTGACGCTTTCGCTGGGCGACGTGATGGGAAAGGGCCTTATCGCGTCGCTGATGATGGCCACGGCGCGCGCGGCGTTGCGCGGCGCGGCCGCCGTGGATCCGATCGACGCGGGCGTGAAGCAGGCGGCCTCGGTCATGTCCCCGGCGCTCGAGGTCAATCACGCATATGTGACGCTGTTTCACTGCAGCTTCGATCCACGCACCGGCCAGCTCGACTACGTCGACGCCGGCCATGGACATGCGCGCGTCTTGCGCAGAGGAACCGGACAGGAGCTGCTTCCGCAGCGCAGCGCACCCATCGGCATCTTTCCCGACATGCAATTCGTCGCGGGCAAGGTGACGCTCGAACCTGGCGATTCGCTGGTCGTGTTCTCCGACGGGCTTCTCGACCTGAGGCCTGACCTCGCGACCAAAGATGTGCAGCTGCCGAACGACGTGCGCCGTGCAGGCACCGCGCAGGAGATGGTCGATGTCCTCGCCCGCGGAGCTCGTGAGCGGGCGCTCACGGACGACGTAACCGTGGTCGCCCTACGGCGCCTGGGTACGGCTTAGCCTTGGAAACTCCCGCGTAGCCGCGACTGTCGGAGAACGTTTCTTAACGCGGCTGAAGTAGGAAAGGTCGCCACTACACTTTGGGGCCTGCGTACCTTCCATGCCGCCAGGGGGGGCGAGGCGGGGGAAACGCCAGGGATGGGTCAGGGGTCGATCTTCGAGACTCGAATCCTGGTTCGCCGAGCCACGCCATTTCTGGCGATCGCGGCCATCTTCGCGGTGCAGGCGCTTGCCGC
>DASSLJ010000109.1:0-5229 GCA_035689585.1 Candidatus Dormiibacterota bacterium | reverse complement strand
GGATTCAGGGCCGTCATGGGCGCCGACATCCTCGAATGGGAGGCGGTCAAGGCGCCGGCCCGACGCCGCCGCTGGTACCACGACGGCAAGAACACGCTCGCCGTCTTGATCGCGTCGGCGTCGGACATCGACGACCTCGTGCCCACGCTCGTGGCGTTCCAGATCGAGTGGAACAAGCTGCATCGCGCGCTGCAGGACGTTCCCCTCACCGACGAAGACGCGCGCCACGCCGCGGGTGCGACCTCCGACGACTGGCGGCGCCTGCGTGAGGCGTGGGGCGACAGCTTCGACTCCAACATCGCCGCGATCAAACGCGAGGAGTGTCGCATCGTGCTGCGGCTCATCGGTGGCAGCCACCTCGGTTTCGCGCGTAACGCGAGCCGCTGGTGGCTGCCGGTCGCCGGCGCGATGGAGCAGCTTGGCGCCCGCGACGCTCGCGTCTATTTCGTGTCCTCCAACGCGCACAGCTTGGTCAACGTGCTCACCGGGGTCGCGACCCAGATCGAAAACGAGATCGTGGACTGGATCGGACGCAACGACCGTGACCTCGATCAAGAACGCCGCAAGCTCGAGGCGGGTCACAGCCGCGCATCGCGGCAGAACTGGCTCTATTACGGCGCGCGGCAGCTGTTTGACGCGCATCCCGAGCGTGAGCGTCTGCGCAAATGGCGCGCCGAACTGGAGGCGGCGAACGGCGTGCGCCACATCCCCGCGAGGGGCACTGGCGTCGACTCCGCAGCCCAGGTCTTCATGCTCTCCAAACTCGACGCATCGCTCATCGATCCTCGCGTCGGTGCGGTCGACGCGGCCAAGCTCCGTGAGTCGGATGCATGCGTCCTGAACGTCGACTACCCGTTGGGCGAAGCCGCGTACCACATCCTTCGCCAGGTCGCGGAGCAGGCCTCGTGGGTGGCGGGGGTGTACGTGCTGGGCAAGGCCGCGACGCTGAACGCCGACGTCGGCGACGTCATGATCCCGAACGTCGTCTACAACGAGCACTCGGGCAACACGTACTGGCTCGACAACTGCTTCACCGCCGCTGACGTGCAGCCGAACCTCGTCTACGGGTCAGCTCTCGACAACCAGCGCGCGGTCACGGTTCGAGGGACGTTCCTGCAGAACCGTGACTACCTCGACTTCTACTACCAGGGCCGGTACACCGTGGTCGAGATGGAGGCCGGGCCCTATCTCGATGCCGGCTACGAGATCGGCCAACCCGATCGCTATCCCGTCAACGAAAGCGTGAACATGGCGCAGGCGCACTTCGACCTCGGGATCGTCCACTACGCATCGGACACCCCGTACACGCAGGCACGCACGCTCGGCGCGCGCGGTCTCAGCTACCGGGGAATGGACTCCACCTACGCGTCCGCTATTGCGGTGGCGCGGAGGATCCTGCAGCGCGAGGAGGCGCTGGTCGTTCAGAGATAAACACCGGATGCTCGTGCGGGTGGTTGTGCTCGCCCGGGCCGTGATGGATCTCGCCGCACGGGTGGCAGCTCTCGACCTGGATCGTGGTGTGGCCGATGGCGAACGCGTCACACAGGCGGTGCTCGAGGTCGCGAACCACGTGCTCCGCATCGGCGAGCGAGATGTCGTCGACCACGACATGGCAGCTGAGAGCGAGCTCCTCTGAGGACAGCGCCCACACGTGCAGGTCGTGCACGCCGGTCACCTTTGGCGTCTTCGTGATCTGCTTTGTCACCGCCGAGACATCGATCTCTCCGGGAGTCCCCTCCATGAGGAGGTTGACGGTTTCGCGGACGATGCCCCACGCGCCAAACGCGATCAAGGCCGCGATTCCGAGAGAAAGGATCGGATCGATGTAGAGCCATCCCGTCAGCAATATCACGACGCCGGCTACGACTACGCCGACTGATGCACCGATGTCACCAGTGACGTGGAGAACAGCCGCGCGCAGGTTGACGTTGCGGCCGCCGCCTCGCAGATTGAGGATCACGAACGTGTTGATGGCGATCCCGACAAGGGCTGTCGCGATCACGATGCCGCCGTGCACCGGCTCCGGCGCGAACAACCGGCGGACGGCCTCGTAGGCGATGGCGATGACGATCACGATCAGCGTCACCGCGTTGAGCAAGGCGGCGAGTATCCCAACCCGCTGGTAGCCGTAGCTGCGACGCTGATCGGCCGGTCGCCGCGACTGCTCGACCGCAAACCACGCGAGGCCGAGGGCGAAGACGTCGGTCAGGACGTGGCCGGCGTCCGACAGGAGCGCGAGCGAATGGGAGAGCAGCCCGCCGGCGAACTCGACCAGCAGGATGGCCAGCGTCAGCCCAAGGGCCAGCCTCAGCTTGCCGCCGGTGTGGCTCGCGTGCTCCATGCGCTCAATTTACCCATCGCGCCACCAATCCTCTCCTCGTTCCAGGTACGCAAGCTGCATCCCGTGGCGCAGACCCTCGTGACTGACGTGAAGCAGCGCCAGGCCGTACCAGTCGAGCAGGAGTAGAAGCGCTTCGACTCCCGCCCGCAGCGCCTTGATCCGGCTCGCCGGAAGCCCGTACCTGGCGGCCAGATGACTCGCGCGGTGGCCGTCGAGGCGGCCCTCGCACACCAGAAGGTCCGCGGTGGTCAGCACGGTCGGCGGGTTTCGCCGCGCGAGGATCGAGGGCAAGTTCGAGGCGGTGCCGCCGGTCGCGACCAGCCGTTCGACGTCGCCGTCGGGCGCCAGTGACAGCTCGCGCAGCGCGGCGCGTCGGAGGCGAGCGCGCTGCTCGGGCTTCGGTGGATCGGCAAGGTAGGTCGCGGCGAGCACTCCCGACCCGATGGGCAGGCTTGTCGATTTCATGATCTGGTGGCCTTCGGCGATCACGATCTCCGTCGACGCACCTCCCATATCCACGAGCGTCCACTCGCGCCGGATGGCGTGACGGCTGGCCGCCCCGAGGAAGCTGAGCTGGGCCTCGCGCTTGGCGGAGATGATCCGGACTGGCGCCCCGACGACGTCACTGGCCTGCGCGACAAAGGCGTTGCCGTCCCTCGCCTTCCGCACCGCTTCCGTTGCGCACGCGATCAGATGGTCGTAGCCGTGATGTTTCGCCTCCGTGATGACTTTGCGCAGCGCTCGCAGCGCCACGCGGCCTCGGCTGCCGATCGCACCTCGCTTGGCGACCTGAGGACCCAGCTCCGGTTCCTCGACGTAGTGGCCGACGTCTTCGAGTTTTCCGCGCACCACGTCCGCGACCAGGATGTGGACCGTGTTGGAGCCGATGTCGAGTGCGGCCAGGCGCATCTCAACGGAACTCTAGAATGCGGTCGTTGGCTAAGCGCACGCGGATCGAGAAGGACTCCATGGGTGAGATGGAGGTTCCCGCCGACGCGTACTACGGCGCCTCCACGCAGCGCGCCGTCCTCAACTTTCCGATCTCGGGTCTGCCCCTGCCGCACCGGTTGATCCGGGCGCTTGGCATCGTCAAGAAGGCCGCGGCTCAGACCAACCGCGAGCTGGGGTTGCTGTCGCGCCGGCGGGCGCGCGCGATCACCGCCGCAGCGCAAGAGGTCATCGACGGCAAGCTCGACGATCAGTTTCCGATCGACATCTACCAGACGGGGTCGGCGACCTCGAGCAACACCAACGCCAACGAGGTCATCGCCAACCGCGCGACAGAGATCCTCGGCGGCGAGCGCGGTTCCAAGCTGATCCACCCCAACGACCACGTCAACATGTGCCAGTCGTCGAACGACGTCATTCCTACCTCGATCCAGCTCGCCTCCGCGATCGCGATCAACGAGGAGCTGATCCCCGCCCTCGAGCGGCTGGAGCGCGCGCTCGAAGCCAAGAGCAAGGAGTTCTGGCCGATCATCAAGACGGGCCGCACGCACCTTCAGGATGCGACCCCGATTCGTCTCGGCCAGGAGTTCAAGGGCTACGCCGGCCAGGTCGAGGAATCGATTCGCAGAGCTCGCGCCGCGGTCGACGAGCTGACGCGCATCCCGCTCGGCGGCACCGCGGTCGGAACCGGCCTCAACTCTCATCCACAGTACGCACGAGTCGTTGCGGCGCGTCTGGCCAAGGCCACACGCCTACCCGTCCGTGAAGCAGCTAACCACTTCCACGCTCAGGCCACGCTCGATGTGCTCGTGGCCGCGCATGGCGCTCTCCGCACCATCGGCACGAGCCTCTGGAAGATCGGTTTTGACATCCGTCTCATGGGAACGGGCCCGATCGCGGGGCTCGGCGAGCTTCGCTTACCCGAGACTCAGCCGGGGTCGAGCATCATGCCGGGCAAGGTGAATCCGGTGATCATCGAATCGCTGCTGATGGTGATCGCCCGCGTGTACGGCAACGACACGACGGTCGCGGTCAGCGACCAGACCGGAAGCCTGTTCGAGCTCAACGTGATGATGCCTGTCGCGGGCTTCGCGATGCTCGAGTCGATCACGTTGATGGCCGCGGCCGCACGCAACTTCTCCGAGCGCTGCGTCGAAGGCCTGCAGGCGACCGACCGCGGACCCGAGCTCGTCGAGCGCAGCCCCATGCTCGCGACCGCGCTGAATCCAGTGATCGGCTACGACGAGGCGGCCAAGCTGGCGAAGGAATCGATGCGCACGGGTCGCTCGATCCGGCAGCTCGCACGCGGACGTGGTGTCAGCGAGCGCGAGCTGAACAAGGTGCTCGACCTCGGCAAGATGACCAAGCCCGGTCTCGAAGGTCCCGGCGGAGGCGGCTAGAACGCTGACGCGATGAGGCGAATGGAGCATCCGCTCCGGCGTTTTCGCCTCGCCGCCATCATGCTCGCCATCGTCCTCGTGGTCGGTGTCGCCGGCTACATGTTCATCAACCGATGGAGCATCGAGGACGCCTTCTACATGACGGTCATCACGATCAGCACCGTCGGCTATGGCGAGGTACATCCGCAGGGCACCGCGGGGCGGCTTTTCAGCTCCGTCCTCATCGTCGTCGGTGTGGGCACGATGCTTTACGGCTTTGGCGTTTTCGCCGAGACGCTGGCGGACAATGCATTCGGCAGTTACAGGAGAGAGCGGCAGTTGCAAAGAAACCTCGAGGCGCTCCGCGACCACTTCATCATCTGCGGCTACGGCCGAATGGGGGCGCAGATCGTGGCCGAGTTCGAAGACCACAAGGTCCCTTATGTCGTCATCGACCAGACCGAGGAGGCGCTGACGAGGATTCGCGCCGAGGGACGCCTCCACATTGCAGGCGACGCTTCAGACGAGGATGTTCTGAAGCAGGCGGGCATCGAGCGCGCC
>DASSLJ010000108.1:0-10535 GCA_035689585.1 Candidatus Dormiibacterota bacterium | reverse complement strand
GTGGGCTGCATCTTTCCAGTGCTGTGGATCGTGCTCCTGGGGCCGGCCATCATCCAGATCGTCAAGTCCATCCATTAGATGAGCACCCGCATCGTCGCGCGCGGATCGCAGGCCTCGTTTGCAGATCTCGACAAGCCGCTGTACACGATCAGCGTCGCCGCCGAGATCCTCGACACGCACCCGCGCACGCTGATGCTGTACGAGGACGCGGCACTCCTCGAGCCGCACCGCACGGCGACCAATCGCAGGCGCTACTCGCAGCGGGACATCGTGAAGGTACAGGTGATCCAGAACCTGACACGAGAGAAAGGGGTGACGCTCGCGGGCGTGCGCCACATCCTGAGCCTCTTCGAGGTGATGAAGAAGCACCGCGTCGAGCCGCCTGGGGAGCTGCGCGAGATCTTCGACCGCTACTCGCAACTTATCTAGCGACCGCCTTTTTCCGGATATGCGCGCCTATCCGGGGTTTTCGCCGCAGCGAATGCCTGATATAGGCGACTAAGCGCTCGCCGCCCGCTTCCGCCGTTTCGCCGCCGGCGCCCACAGGCTCTCGAGGTCGTAATACGACCGCTCCCCCGGCAGAAATACGTGCGCGAGCACGGAATCGAAATCGAGCAGAATCCACCCCGCGTCGTCGTATCCGTCCACCGCGAGCGGTCTCCGGTCCTTTGCCTTAGCCGCCTCGACCATCGCGTCGGCGATCGCCCGTACCTGCCGGTCGGTCTCGCCTTCGGTGATCACGAAGTAATCCGCCACGGACGTTTGCTCGCGGACGTCGACGATCACCGGATCCCAGGCTTTCTTTTCGGCTGCAGCGCTCCGCAGCAGGCGGGCGAGCTGGAGTGGCGTGAGTCGCCTCGTCCGTTGAGCAGCCAACTTAACGATTATCCCTGTAAAGGTTGCGATCGGCGATGTATCGCTCGACGGCGAGCGGCAGGCAATCGCCGGTCGATTCGCCCCTCGCGAGAGATTCGCGGAGCTCGCTCCCCGAGATGTCGGGGGTGCCGCCAAGACAGAGCACCGTGCGTAGAGGATCGAGCCCGGCGGCCTTGAGGTCATCCGCGGTCGGCGCCTCCGTGCCCGGCCGGCCGACGACGATGACCGATGCGTCAGCGCGGACCCGATCTGGATCGTGCCACGTCGCAAACAATCGAGCCGCATCCCACCCGAGAATCAAGAAGAGCTCGTCGTCCGGATGGGAGGCCTTGAGCGAGCGCACCGTCTCCGACGTGAACGATTTGCCGCCGCGCCGGACCTCGATATCGCTGACGTCGAACCGCGGCTCGCCGGCGATCGCCAGGCGCGCCATCTCCAGGCGTTCTTCCGCGGTCGCGTCCGCCGGCCCGCGGTGCGGTGGCGTTGCGCTCGGAATGAACAGCACTCGATCGAGCCGCGCGCAGTCCATCGCCACCCGTCCGGCGGCGAGATGGCCGACGTGAATCGGATCGAAGGTCCCGCCGAGGATCCCGATCCTCACGGCTGATACTCGAACTCGGCCATGGCAATCCTCACGGTGTCGCCCGGCTGGACGCCCGCCGATTCGAGCGCGCGGTTGACGCCAAGGCGGTCGAGCTCCGATTGAAATCGCGCAAGCCCTCCCTCGCTGTCGAGGTCGAAGCGTTCGAGCAGTCTCTCGACGTGATCGCCGTGGACGATGAACGCCGACCCCTTCTTCTCCACCGAAAGGGCGCTTGCGCCCCGCGGCCGCAGCTTCGTCACCCTGGCTGCGACGGGGAGCTGCGGCGCCGGCGCCGACGTCACGAGCGTGGCGATCGCCTGGGCGAGCGCGGGGATTCCTTCCCCTGTGTGCGCCGAGATGAAGAAGACGCCGGCCCGGCGCGTTCGCGCACGCAGCTTACGCGCCGCCTCGAGGTCGACCTTGTTGACCGCAACGATGTCCGGGCGCTCTGCGAGCGCGGACGAAAACTGCGCCACCTCTTTGCGCACGGTCTCGAGGTCCTTCCACGGATCGGGCGCGGATCCATCGAGCACGTAAACGAGCGCCTTCGTCCTTTCGACGTGACGCAAGAACCGCTGCCCGAGCCCTGCGCCCTGAGCGGCGCCCTCGATCAATCCTGGAATGTCGGCAATCACGAAACGCGTCCCGGTGACATCGGCGACCCCGAGCTCGGGATCGAGCGTCGTGAACGGGTAGTCGCCCACCTTCGGCCGCGCCGCGGTCAGGGCTCGCAGCAACGACGACTTTCCCGCGTTGGGCGGGCCGACAAGGCCGACGTCGGCGATGAGCTTGAGATCGAGCGTGAGGTTGCGTTCATCGCCGCCGAGCCCAGGCTCTGCGTAGTCGGGCGCGCGTCGCGTCGAGCTTTTGAAATGCACGTTGCCTCGCCCGCCGACTCCGCCCTCCGCCACGACCGACGTCGCGCCCGGGCGGTCGAGGTCCGCCACCAGCGCACCGTCCGAATCCAGAGCGATGGTTCCTACCGGCACCTCGACGGTCAGGTCTTTGCCGTTGCGGCCGGTCTTTCGGCCACCGGCGCCGTCGCCGCCCGCCTCGGCATGCCAGCGCGCCTTGCGACGGAATTGCGAAAGATCGGTGACCTCATTCGATGCCTTGAGGATCACGGATCCTCCGCGGCCGCCGTCACCGCCGTCCGGACCGCCGCGCGGCACGAAAGGTTCGCGTCGGAACGAGGCCGAACCCTTCCCGCCATGGCCGCCGCGCACTGTTATGCGCGCGGAATCGATGAACTGCCTGGTGTCAGCCTTACTCGTTGGGTTGGATCGTCACGCGCCGGCTGTCTTTGCCCACGCGCTCGTATTTGACCTCACCGCTGACGAGCGCAAAGAGCGTGTCGTCACGGCCGAGGCCGACGCCGGTGCCCGGCGCGATCTTCGTCCCGCGCTGGCGGACGATGATCGTGCCCGCGTTGACGCGCTGGCCGCCGAAAACCTTGACGCCGAGCTTCTGGGGATTCGAATCGCGCCCGTTGCGCGATGAGCCGCCACCTTTCTTGTGTGCCATCTACTCCGCCTCTTCCTTCTTCGTGCGTCGCCGCGCGGGTTTCTTTTCGCTAGTCGCTTCGGCCTTCGGCTCGTCGGCTTTCTTCTTTGGTGCGGCCTTGGCGCGTCCGCGCTTGGGCTTCTCCTCGGCGGCTTCTTCGGTTTCCGGCTTTTCGAGGCCGACTCCGCCGACCGCGATGATCTCGAGCGCCGTCAGATACGAGCGGCCGCCGCGGTGCACCCGCACCCGCTTCTTCGATTTGTAGCGGAGGCTCTCGGTCCGTGGCCCGCGCCGGTGCGCCAACACCTTGGCATCGACATCGAGACCCTCGAGCGCAGATCCGACCTTGACGTCGCCGGAGTTGCTGAACAGCACCAAACGGCCGAGCTTGATCGAGGCTCCAGGCTCCGCGCTCAGGCGGTCGACCAGGATGCGATCTCCCGGGGCGACGCGGTACTGCTTTCCGCCGCTGAGGACGACAGCCGACAGCGGACCGTCAGGCTTGGGCACGGCGACGAATTGTACCAAGCAGCGGAATCGGCCTCTCCTGGAAGACGACATGCCGCCGCCGGACCATCACCGACTGCACCAGCCCGAGAGCCGCAAGCGTGGTGATCGTCGCCGAGCCGCCGTACGAGATCAAGGGCAGCGGGATGCCGGCGATCGGCAGCAAGCCGATGTTCATTCCGACGTTCTCGACGACTTGGACCAGGACCATGGCGAACACTCCGCCGGCGAGGAGCTCGCCGAAGCGGTCGGGCGCCACGCTGGCGGTGCGAAGCAGGCGCAGGAGAAGCAGGCCGAACACCGCCAGGAGGAGCACGCCCCCCAGCAATCCGAATTGCTCGGCGTACGTGGCGAACACGAAATCCGTTGTCCGCTCGGGCACGAAGCCGAGCTGACCCTGCAGGCCGTGCAGCCATCCGCGACCAAATAGCCCGCCGGAGCCGACCGCAATCCGCGCCTGCAACAGGTTGTAGCCCGCGCCGAGTGGATCCTGCGTCGGGTCGAGGAAGATCTCGAGGCGCCGGCGCTGGTAACCGTGCAGCAGGTGCGGCAAGATCGGAATCGCGACGACGCCTGCGGTCACGACGGCGCCGAGCTGCGCCGGTCGGGCGCCTGCGATGAACAGCATGCCCAGAGCGACGGCGAGGAGAACGATCGTGGTTCCAAGGTCGGGCTGGACCAGCACCAGGGCGGCGGGTGCGGCGACTAGTCCAAGCGCTCCGGTAAAGCCGCGCCAGGTGATGCGCTCGTCGCGCGTGAGGTATGCCGCGAGGACGATGACAAGCAGGAGCTTCGACAGCTCTGACGGCTCGAGCGGAAACCCCGCTACCGAGAGCCAGCGTCGCGCGCCGAGCGCCGCGTGTCCGACAAGATGCACCGCGAGCAGCAGCACGAGCATCACCGCGTAGAGCGCGGGAGCGAGCGGCCGCAGCCGCCGGTAGTCGTAAATCGTCGCCGCGACGTAGGCCGCGGCGCCGAGCGCGATCCACACGATCTGACGCAGCCAATCTGCGCCGGCGCTGAACATCGTCATGACGCCGACCACCGCGAGCAACGCGGCGAGCATCGGCTGCCGGCGGTCGAGTCGAAGGATCACGGGCGGATGGTCCCTAGGTTGGCGCGATAGAACTTCATGATGTCGACGCCGATCGGTGCGGCTTCGACCTCGGAAAGCTCGCCGCGCTCGACAAAGACCGAAAGCGAAATCTCAGGCTGCGCGTAAGGCGCGAAGAACACAAACCATGCGTGCGTGGGAAGATCGAGTCCGCTTCCTCCCCACTGCGCCGTCCCGGTCTTGCCGCCTCCATCTGCCGGCACGCCCGCCGCGCGAAACCAGTAGTTCATGTTGTACGGCCGGTTGATCTCCTCGCGCATGCCCTCGCGCACGGCCATGATGTTCGCCGCCGACGCGGGGACGGTGTCGGTGACAACGGTCTGTGACTTCAGAACCGAACGACCGGCGATGTCGTGCACCGATGCGACCAGCGTCGGTTTCAGCACGTGACCGCCGTTCGCCAGCGCAGCGACGTACACCGCCTGGTTGAGCGGTGTCGTCAGCAGGTATGACTGCCCGATCCCGAACGTGATGGTGTCGCCCTCGTTCCATCGGCAGGCGTCGGAGTTGAGGTCGGGCACGCCGCACTGGAGCTGCTTCCAGATGCGGTCGGGCACGAGCCCCGGCATCACGCCAGGCAGCTCGATGTCCTTCGCGGTGCCGAACCCATACGCGCGCGCGTATTTCGCGAGCGTCACGTCGCCGACCATCGCTGCGACCTGGTAGAAGAACGTGTCGCACGACGTCGCGAGCGCCTTCGCGACGTTCATGTACCCGAGGCTGTAGCTCGCCCAGTTGTGATAGATCCAGCCGTTGACGTCGAGATACGGCGGGCAGTTCAGCAGCGTCTGCGCAGTGATCTTTCCTTCCTGCAACCCCGCGGTGGCGGTGACCATCTTGAACGTCGATCCCGGCGCGTACTGCCCTGCGATCGCGCGGTTCAGCAACGGCTTGTTGGGATCGTTCAGCAACCTCGAGTAGTCGGCCTGCGAGATTCCGTGTGTAAAGAGGTTGGTGTCGTAACCAGGCAGGCTGACCATGGCGAGAACCTCGCCCGTGCGCGGATCGACCACCACCGACGCGCCCGCCGTCTTGCCGTCGCGCGCCAGCCCTGCCGCCAGCGATGCGGCCGTCGCCCGCTGCAGCGCGGCGTCGATGGTGAGGAACACCGCATCGCCCGGCGTCGGTGGATGCATCGCAATCACGTTCACGACCTGGCCGCGCGCGTCCACCTCCTCGTCGGCCCATCCGTCGCTGCCGCGCAGAAAGGACTCGAGCCCGGCCTCGACACCCACCTTGCCCACCGTCTCGTTCGGCTGATAGCCCTCCGCCTCGAGCCGTTTCAGCTCGGGAGCTGCAATCGGACCGACGTAACCGAGGACGTGCCCGAAAACGAGCGGATCGACGTAAGTCCTGATCGCATGCTGGGCGATGTACACGCCCGGTAGGTCGGGCAGGCGCTCACTGACAGCGAGCTCCTCCGCCTCCGTCAGGTTGGTCTTGAGCGTGAGAGACGCGTATCCGTCGCGCGCCGCGAGCACCTGCGCGGCCATCGTCTGCTCCGGCACGCCGACCAGACTCGAGAGCTCGGCCAGCTCGGAGGAGCGCATGCCGGCGGGTATCACCGTGAGGTTCCACTCCGGGCTGTTCGCCACCAGCGGCGCGCCGTGGCGGTCGTAGATGATTCCGCGATCCGCCTCGAGCACGACGTGCCGTATCGAGTTCGCACGCGCGAGCGCGGCAAGCTGAGGGCCATCGGTGACGTCGAGGCGCGCCAGCTGGAAGATCAGGACGCCGATGAGACCGACGGCAAGAGCCGCTGCCGAGACGAGTCGCAGCGACCATCGCGGTCGCGGCGCGACTCCTCCCAGCTGAAAGAGGGGCCCCCACGAAGTCACGGCGTAGCCTTCGACTTCGTGGGGATTTGGATCACGCCGTCTCGGGCGCCTCACGGATGATCGCTCGCCATCGCGTGAAAGCCTCGAGCGCAAAAGGCGCGAGCAGAGCGTTGTAGATCGCGGTGGCGACGGTCAACCTGATGACGACGACTGCATCCGTCCCCGGCAGTCCAAGGAATCCATCGGTCACGACCAGGCTCAGCGAGTAAGCCGCACTGCCGGCAGCCGCCGTGAGCGCGGCCTGCAGCGCGTGCGCTCTCTCGAAGTTGCGTGCCCAAAGGCTCGTGACGAACGCGACGGTCAGCAGGGCCAGAGCATGCGGACCGACCGGACCCGAAGCGGTCAGGTCGAGCAGCACGCCGCCGATGCACGCCCAGGCCAGGCCGGCGCGCACGCCGCGCATCCACGTGATCGCAACCACGGCGACGAGCACCAGGTTGGGGAAAGCCCCCCCGATCGAGGCGTGCGGCGCCCATGTGACCTGCACTAGCACCAGCGCGAGCATCACACCAAGCGCGGCGACCCGCTTCACGACGGCATGAAGTCCGTGATCACGAGCACGAAGGCGACGCTGTTCGGGTCGTTGACCCACGCGACCTGCGCCTCGTCGGACGTGCCGGTGTCGTGATGCGTGACGGTCGCAATCTCGCCGACAACGAGCCCACGCGGATACGTACCGCCGACGCCGCTCGTCAGCACCCAATCGCCGCTTGATGCCACCACGCCGATCGTGTGCTGAAGGTCGAGCTGCAGCGCGGCCGGGCCACCGCTGACCGTCCCTTGGAGACCCGATTTGGAGAGATAGATGTTGACGCGGCTTTGCGGGTCGGCGAGCGTCTGAATGTTGGCGGCGTGCGGGCCGGCCTCGCGCACGCGGCCAAGCACGCCGGCGCCTGTGACGACGACCATCCCCGGTTTGATCCCGTCGGCGGTGCCGCGGTCGATCTCCATCGTGCGCGTGAGCGCGTCAGGGCCCGCACCGATAACGTCGGCCGCCACCAGCTTGTGGCCGGACGATTTTTGAAACGCGAGCGCCTGCCGGAGCTGCGCGTTCTCCTTCGCGGCGGAGTCCAGCTCGACGACCTGCCGGCGAAGCTGCTCGTCGGCCGCGCGCAGGCGTGCGTTCTCAGCGCGCAGCGTCGATACGTCGCCGAAGATCGAGGCGACACGCGTCACCTGGTCGGCGGCCGAGGTCATCGTCTGCTCGAGCGGCGCGAGCGCGCTCTTCGCCGCGCCGCGCGGACCTGCGGCCCACGATTGCTGGCTGAGCATCGCGAGCAGCAGCATCGCGGCGCAGAGGATGAGGAAGAGCCCGGTCGAGTGCGACGAGCTCTTCGCTCGGTACATCTACGTACGGAGGGCTCGGACGCGACGAGTTTTGAGAAGTACGCGGCCGAGGCTGTCGATCTCCTCCAGCACGATGCCGGTACCGCGCACCACGCACGTGAGCGGGTCGTCGGCGATCCGCACCGGCATGAGCGTCTCGTGCGCGAAGAGCTGATCGAGGCCGGCGAGGAGTGCACCGCCGCCGCACACCACCACGCCGCGCTCCATGATGTCCTCGACGAGCTCGGGCGGCGTCGCATCGAGCGTCGAACGGACCGCGCGCACTATGTCGATGAGCACGCCGGAGAGCGCTTCACGCACATGGCTGCTCGTCATCTCGACGGTCTTCGGCAAACCGGTGATCAGGTCGCGGCCGCGGACGAGGAACGAGCGCTCCTGGGGTATCGGAAACGCCGACCCCATCGCGATCTTGATGTCCTCGGCCGTCCGCTCACCGATGAGCAAGCCCATGTTGCGGCGCACGTACTGCACGATCGCCTCGTCCATCTCATCGCCGCCTACTCGCACCGAGGTCGCGGCGACGACGCCGCCGAGCGAGATGACCGCCACCTCCGTGGTGCCGCCGCCGATGTCGACGATCATCGAGCCGCCCGGGGAACGGATCGGCAGACCGGCGCCAATCGCCGCAGCCATCGGCTCTTCGATGAGATGCGCCTCACGCGCACCGGCCATCGTGGCCGCGTCAGTGACCGCGCGCTTCTCGACCTCGGTGACGCCAGACGGTACACCGAGCACAACGCGTGGATGGCTGACGTGCCAGGCGCGACCATGCGCGCGAGCGATGAAGTGACGAATCATGTGCTCGGTCTGCTCGAAGTCGGCGATGACGCCGTTGCGCAAGGGTCTGGTCGCCACGATGTCGGCCGGCGTGCGCCCAAGCATGCGTCGCGCCTCGGTGCCGACAGCGAGCACATGCCCCGTGCTTTTGCTCACGGCAACCACCGATGGTTCGTTGACGACAACGCCGCGGCCGCGGACGTGCACGAGCGTGTTGGCGGTCCCAAGGTCGATGCCGACATCGGCCGACCAGATCCCCAACACGGAGGTGACGACGTTCAAGACGAATGCAAGACGTTGGTCAAGTTATGTCGGGCGAGTTGCGGCTGGACTATACACCGCGCGCCCGCCGGTTCAGGGGCCCCCACGAAGTTAAGCCGCAGGCTGCGACTTCGTGGGGATAGAAGACGAATGGTTAACGCATCAGTATCGAAGTCGCGAGCACGACCACAACGACAACCCCCGCAAACGGCGCAACGCCTCTCGTGTACAGACCACGCACGATCTCTTCTCCTCGGAACCGCAGTGCGATGCCGGCGACGATGACGATGGCGGCGACGGCGATCGTGATGGCGAAGAAGCGCAGAAGTCCAAGC
Organism: Candidatus Dormiibacterota bacterium; assembly: GCA_035689585.1. Classification (GTDB taxonomy): domain Bacteria; phylum Chloroflexota; class Dormibacteria; order Dormibacterales; family Dormibacteraceae; genus 40CM-4-65-16. Next base: position 1,394 of record DASSLJ010000108.1, on the reverse strand, counting down.
GCATCGTCAGACGAGGGCGTCACGAACAGCGTGGTGAACAGTGCGCAGTAAGGGAACCACGTGAGAATTCTTTCGGCGTCGAGCCGGCGCCGGCCGCGTCTCTCACCTGGCGGCGCGAACGGCCATACCCGAAGCAGGGCGGGTAGGCACAACAGATAAAGGAATGCGCAGGCCACTTTCACCGGCACCAGTGACGGCACGAGCAGGTTGCCGAGAACCTGCGGGCGCAGGCTTTCGGGCTGGATCGCCGGACCCATCACCGCGAGAAGCCAGCATGCCTGCACGAGAAGCATCAAGCCGGGCTCGGCGACGAACTCCACGGTCAACGCCAGCTCGGCCCAAGCCGTGAACGCGAGGCCTACAGCCGCAAGCACAATGCTCCGCTCGTCACCGGGCACGGGGTTGAGCGGGGCGGCGGTCTGGACGGCGGCGACGACCGCGCAGAGCGCCACGATTCCCGACACCGGCGACGGCCGGCGTCGCGGCAGCTCCGGCAGTTCCCAGTCATTCCCGCTCACGCGCATCCAGAGCAGCTCGGCCAGCAATCCGAACGCGACCATCGTCGCGAGGCCCGGATAAAACAGGACGGCGACCGCGTGCGAGGCTATGCCGAGCAGGAGGTCGATCACAGCTGCGCCATTGTGAGCAGGGGCAGCGGATAGAGTCCCGCCGCGACGTTGACGGCGAGGATGAGCGCCACACCGAGAGCTTGCCGTCCTCGCGGCTGTCCGAGGCTGCGCCCCAGCCTCAGTGAGCCGGGCAACCACAGCAGCATCACGAGCGCGAGCACGACGGCCAGCGGCCAGGCGATCTGCGTGGACGCGCGGAGCAGCAGGATGCGTGCTGCAAAACCGACGAAGGGCGCCGATCCCGCCAGCGCCGCGGCGACGACCACGTTGATCGGCCGGCGCGTGGTGGTCTTCTCGCGAATCGACTGCCGCGACAGCAGGTAGAGGGGCAGCCTGCCGACGAGGATGCTGAACAGCACGAGCAGCGCGCCTCTCCGCCCATCGAGGACGGTGAGGCCAAACCCGACCAGCACGAGGCCCCAGTCTGCGACGAACGAGTACCGCCACGCCGCGATCTCTTCGACTGTGAGCCACGAGCCCAAGCTGGCCCACGCCATGTTGAGGAGGCCAAGGCCGATCAGCATCGCGGCAAATGCGCCGCCGGCGTCGACAGTCAGAAGGCCTTGAGCACGAAGGACGACGACCGTGGCCAGGACCGGGCCGACGAAGCCGAGCCACGCCACCGGCGAGGCGGTCAGCGCCTCTTCGGGTTCGATCGGATGGAGGTACGGCAGCACGCCGACGCTGGCGGCCAGGCCCGCGACGAGTCCCACCGCGCCGAATCGAGCGAGGAGATCCGGGGCCTGTACGCGCACCAGGACGAGG
>DASSLJ010000107.1:0-5878 GCA_035689585.1 Candidatus Dormiibacterota bacterium | reverse complement strand
CCGCGCGCTGTCGAAGTCCGAGCCGGCCCGCGACGGGCAGGAGCAAACCTCCTTGCACGACCAGTGACAGCACGACCATTCCGTAGGCGATCACCGACACGTCGGCCGGGACTTGTGGGTACGACGCCACCGACAATGCGAGCGCCACCGACAGCGCGCCGCGCAATCCGCCCCACTGCGTCATGTGGCGCCACGCCCACGGAATCCGCTTCGCGCGGGGATCGACCGCAGCCAGCAGTCCGTAGACGGGAACGGCCCTCGCGGCAAACATGATCACGTAGGCGCCGAGCGCCACGCCGCCGACGGCAAGCAGGCGGTGCAGCGGCAGCGCGATGCCGACGATCAAGAACAGCATCGCGTTGAGCACGAAAGCGAGCAGGTTCCAGAACCCATGAAGCTGTGTGCCCTTGAGCCGGCCGGTGCGCGTGCCATAACGGGCAACCACGACTCCGGCCGCGACCACCGCCACGACGCCGGAGGCGTGGACGATGTCAGCGATGAGATATGAGCCGTACGCGACGACGAGCGTGATAAGGATCTCGAGCTCGGCTTCATCGACCATCCGGAGCACGAACACAGCGAGCGTGCCGGCGGCGATTCCGACCAAGGCGCCGATTCCGGTCACGAAGACAAAGCGCAGCGCCGCGTCCCCCGCCGATGGATGGCCGGTGAGGATGGTGCCGAGCACCGCCGCGAACACCGCGACACCGGTGCCGTCGTTGAAGAGGCTCTCGCCGTCGAGGATCGCCTCCACGCCGCGCGGCGCGCCGACCTGGCGAAGCAAGGTGACAACTGCGATCGGGTCGGTCGCCGCGACTATCGACCCGAGGAGGAAACCGCTCGCCCAATCGAGCTTGAGCGCGAGGTGCACGAGCACCCCGATCAGCAACACCGTCGCGAACACGCCGACCGTCGCCAGCAGGCCGACGGGCAGTAGCCGCCGCCGCAGCTCTTCGAGGTCGAGGTTGAGCGACGCCTCGAACACGAGGCCGGGCACGAACGCCAGAAGGATCAGCTCCGGCCCGATAGGCGGAAGGCGCAGCCCGGGGACCAACCCGATCAGGATTCCTCCGACCGCGAGCAGCACCGGGTAAGGGACCGCGGCGGTCGTCCGCGAGACAAGGCGCACAACCGTGGCGGCGGCGCCAAGCAGGATGAGGAAGAGAAGAAAGCTCTGCGCGGTGCTCATCGGGACGGCGCGACACCTCCGCCGACCAGACTTCCCGGCACACCTTCAGCTGGCGGCCAGCAGCCGCCGCGGGCGGAATCTTAATCTGGCGGACTAGATGAAGGCGCTCGTTAAGGCCAAAGCCGAACCCGGGCTGTGGCTGCAGGACGTCCCCGACCCGAAACCTGGGCCTGGCGAGGTGCTGATCCGAGTCCTCCGCACCGGCATCTGCGGCACCGACCTGCACATCGACGCATGGAACGAATGGGCGCAGCACACGATCAAACCGCCGCTCGTCGTCGGCCACGAGTTCGTCGGAGAGGTCGTCGAGCTCGGCGAGGACGTGGTCAACGTATATCCTGGCGAGGTCGTCGGCGCCGAGGGGCACATCACGTGCGGCAAGTGCCGCAACTGCCTGGCCGGACGCCGTGCGCTGTGCGCGAACACGGTCGGGATCGGCGTGCATCGCGACGGCGCGTTCGCCGAGTACATCGTCATGCCTGCAGGCAACCTGTGGCCGCATCTCACGAAGATCGATCTCGATGTGGCCGCGATCTTCGACCCGTTTGGCAACGCGGTCCACACCGCGACGCAGTACCGGCTCGTCGCGGAGGACGTGCTCATCACCGGCGCGGGACCGATCGGCCTGATGGCGGCGATGGTCGCGCGGCACGTCGGCGCGCGCTTCGTCGTCATCACCGACGTCAGCGACTACCGTCTCGATCTCGCGCGCAAGGTCGGCGTGACGAAGGCGGTCGACGTGCGCAAGCAACGCCTAGCTGACGTGCAGCACGAGCTCGGCATGAAAGAAGGATTCGACGTCGCCTTCGAGATGTCGGGCGTGCCGGCCGCGATGCGAGAGATGATCGAGAACATGGCGCACGGCGGCCGCGTCGCGATGCTGGGTCTTCCCGACCACGAATTTCCGATCGACTGGTCGCAGGTTGTTTTCAAGATGCTGACTCTGCGCGGCGTCTACGGGCGGCAGATCTTCGAGACGTGGTACCAGATGTCGGTTTTCGTGCAGAGCGGGCTGGACATCTCGCCGGTGATCACGCACCGCTTCCCATATCGGCAGTACAAGGAAGCGTTCGCAGTGGCGCAAACAGGGCTGTGCGGAAAAGTCGTCCTCGATTGGAGTAGCTGATTGATGTTCGAATCGATGCGATCCCACCTCAACACGCAGCTGGAAGAGATCCGCAACGCCGGGCTGTGGAAGCCCGAGCGGGTCATAGACTCGCCCCAGGGCGCGACGGTCGCGGTCCTGGAGCGTGACGTGCTCAACCTGTGCGCCAACAACTATCTAGGTCTAGCCGATCACCCCGACGTCGTCGCGGCGGCAAAGGAAGCGCTCGACCGCTGGGGTTACGGCATGGCATCGGTGCGCTTCATCTGCGGCACCCAGGAGGTTCACAAAGACCTCGAGGCCGCGCTCACCGACTTCCTCGGCACCGAGGACACGATCCTTTATTCGTCCTGCTTCGACGCGAACGGCGGCATCTTCGAAGCGCTGCTCGACGAACACGATGCGGTCATCTCCGACGCACTCAACCACGCGAGCATCATCGACGGCATCCGTCTGTGCAAGGCGAAGCGATTCCGCTACGCCAACCGCGATATGGACGATCTCGAAAAGCAGCTGAAGGATGCCTCCGACTCAAGGTTCCGCATGGTCGTCACCGACGGCGTGTTCTCCATGGATGGCTACATGGCGCCGCTGCCCGAAATCTGTGAGCTCGCCGAGAAATACGACGCGATGGTCATGGTCGACGACTCACACGCCGTCGGTTTCGTCGGCGAGAACGGCCGCGGCACGCATGAGCATCACGACGTGATGGGCCGAATCGACGCCATCACCGGAACTCTGGGCAAAGCGCTCGGCGGGGCGAGCGGTGGCTACGTATCGGGACGGAGGGAGCTTGTGGCGATGCTGCGCCAGCGTTCGCGACCCTACCTCTTCTCCAACTCCGTGGCGCCGCCGATCGTTGCCGCAAGCCTGAAGGTGCTCGAGCTGCTCCGCACCGCGGGCGACCTTCGCCGCAAGCTCGCCGACAACACGAAGCTCTTCCGCGCCCGGATGGCCGAGGAGAAGTTCGACATCCTCCCCGGCGAGCATCCGATCGTGCCCGTCATGATCGGCGACGCCGCGCTCGCTTCGCGGATGGCCGCCGCCATGCTGGAGAAAGGCGTCTACGTGGTGGGCTTCTCGTACCCCGTCGTGCCGCAGGGCAAAGCCAGGATCCGCACCCAGGTTTCGGCCGCGCACAGCCGCGAGGAACTCGAGCGCGCTGTGCGCGCCTTTGACGAAACGCGAAAAGAAATAGGGGTCGCGTAGCGGTTCGGTAACTGCGGCCCGGAAAAGCGTTTTCGGTGTGCATGAGCGAGCACGAGACGATGCTGATCCGGGTCGGGAGGCTGCTCGACCAGCTGGCACGACCACACCGCTGCGAGGACGTGCTGCCGGTCGACGTTCAGGCCACGCTGTGGCAGCTGGGATTTCCATGCAACGAACTCACCACGCGAGAGGAGCTGATCCCGCGGCTGTGGGCGCGGAAGCGCAGCCTGCTGTCGGGCGGCGGACCGGGATGGGGCGGTCCAGGACTCACACCTCCGAGCGCGGCATAGCGGCCGCAAACCCGGATCCCGCGGCAGGGGCCGCCGAGGAAGCAGGGCTCGTCTACACGACCGACGATGAGCCGGGGATCCGTCGGCGGCGCAAAGGCAAGAACTCCTTCGAGTATCTCGGCCCCGATGGCAAGCGTGTGCGCGACGCGGCCACGCTCGACCGCATCCGCTCCCTCGCGATACCACCGGCATGGGAGCAGGTGTGGATCTCGACCCGAGCCCGCGGTCATCTCCAGGCGACCGGCCGCGACGCGCGTGGACGCAAGCAGCATCGCTATCACGCGCGGTGGCGCGAGTTCCGCGATGCCAACAAGTTCGACCGCATGGCGATGTTCGCGCAGGCTCTGCCTCGCATCCGTCGCCGCGTGGCGCTCGACCTTCGCCGCGACGGCCTTCCGCGCGAGAAGGTCATCGCGACGATCGTCCGCCTGCTGGAGACGACGTACGCGCGCATCGGCAACGAGGAGTACGCGCGCCAGAACGGATCTTTCGGGCTGACGACTCTGCGCAATCGTCACGTCGAGGTCAACGGGGCGACGATTCGGTTTCTCTTCAAGGGCAAGAGCGGACGTGAGTTCTCCGTCGGCGTTACCGATCGTCGCGTCGCACGCGTGATCAAACGTTGCGAGGAGCTTCCTGGTCAGATGCTGTTCCAGTACACCGACAGCGAAGGTGATCGGCGAGCGGTCACGTCTGACGACGTCAACCAGTACCTGCGCGACGCGTCCGGCGAAGACGTCACGGCAAAGGACTTCCGCACGTGGGCGGGCACGGCCCTGGCCGCGCAGATGCTGCGTGAGCTCGGCGGGTTCGAATCGCAAACCGAGGCGAAGCGAAAAGTCGTCGAGGCGATCGACGAGGTCGCGAGCAAGCTCGGTCACACGCGTGCGGTGTGCCGGCGTTCTTACGTGCATCCCGACGTGATCGCGCACTACATGGGCGAACCGGTTCGCCCGAAGGTAGCCCGCCTAGTGGCGCGGTTATACAGGTATGGCCCCCCCGGTCGCATCTCGCGCGCCGCATGACGAACAGCGAGTCAGCGGTCAGGTCGGCAATCACCTCGTAGTCGACTGGCCGCGATCGATTGGATTCTTCGGTGCCGTGGGCGCCGCGGTCGCGCTGGACCTGGTGCCAATTCCAATCGCAATCTTCGTCGCCAGCGTACCGTTCCTGAAGCTGATCAACCGGCCGCGTTCAAGCAGTGCTCGCACTTTTGTGAGCCATCTCGTCGACGGCGCTGCCAAGCCCGTAGGCGGAGACAGCGAGGGCACGATCCGATGGGACACGAAATCGCGTCGGCCGACGAGGGCTCGTTCTGCGACACGTAGTTCCGCACGTTCCACGAGGAGACGCAGATGATCGATGAAATCGTCGAAAGAGCAGTTCCGTGGGGTGTGTTCATCGCCGTCGGCGCGCTCGTCGGCGCCGCGTTTCCGCAAGAGACACGCCGCGCCGCCAAGACGGTCATGCTGACGGGCTTTCGCGCCGCGGACTGGGTGCAAGGGATGGGAGCGGAGGCGTTCGAGAAGGGACAGGACGTTTTCGCCGAGGCGCGCCTCGAGTACGAGCAGACGCTCCATGAAGCCGAGCGCGAGGCCGGTCGTAAGCGTCTGCGCGTAGTGCAAGCGCCGCGACGGCGGCGGCCACGCCGGGCGAGCGAAACGACCTAACGCGTGGCCCGGCCCAGGCGGGACACCGTCTATCTCGAACACTGGATGCCCGGCCGCGCACGCCTTCGCGTGCCCAAGCCGCGCACGCCGGTCGAAGTCCGTCGGATGGCGGGCCGCATGGCGAAGAGCAAGCGTGTACGCAAAGTGGAGACGAATCCCAACACAGGCAGCCTGCTGGTCAGCTTCGATCCTGATGATCCGATCGACCTCGTCATCGATGAGCTGCGGCAACTCGGCCTCGAGGTCGCGACGCTCGTCGAGCAGGCGCGCCAGGTGCGCACGCAGAGCTCAGGCGCGGTCGTGGTTCAGCGTGCGATGAGCGGCGCCAACTCGAAACTGCACGAGATGACGCACGGCCACATCGATCTGCGACTCGCCGTGCCCGCGATCTACACGGCGCTCGCGGTCCGCAACT
>DASSLJ010000106.1:0-4208 GCA_035689585.1 Candidatus Dormiibacterota bacterium | reverse complement strand
ATGACCGTGCACCAGGCGAAGGGCCTCGAGTTCGAGGTCGTGTTCTGCTCCGGATTCGCGCACGGGCTGTTCCCGCTCGAGGCGCGACCGCATCCGCTGCTCGACGCCGACGACCGCGCATGGCTCGAGGGCTTCAAGGTCGGTTTCATGCCCTCGTGGCCGTCCGATCCGGACGGCCATCTTGCCGAGGAGGCACGCCTCGCTTACGTGGCGATGACGCGCGCCCGCCGGCGGCTCTACATCACGTACGCCGATGCGTATCTGCGCCAGGCCGGCCGGTCGGTGTTTCTGGACATGGCACAGCCGGACGCGACGGAGCACGAGCTCACGCGTGCCGCATCGCGCCTCCTGCCGTCCGACGTGCTGCTTTCACGTGAGGCCGAAGTGCTGCTCGCATCGCACCGTTCCGCGCTCGACGAGACCTCGCTCGCACGTGCCGCGCGCCTGGGCCTCGACCTCGCGTTCCTTTCCGAGCCGGCATCCGGGGAGCCTTTCGAGCCATACGGACCCGGTCGCAATCCTGATGGCGTCGCGATCGATCACTTCAGCCCGACGACGCTCAACGACTACCTGAAGTGCCCGCGCATGTACTGGTACAACCACCATCCGCGCCTCGTCGAGGAACCTCGGTCGGTCGCGATGGAGCGCGGTGGTTTTCTTCACGAGGTCCTGCAGGACTTCCACGAGCACGAGGACGAGTGGCGTCCGTTCGAGGCGGAGCAGCAGCGCCGCTGGCTCGAAGAGGCTCTGCAGCGTCATCTCGACGGCTATCTCTCGCGCATGGAAGGCGTACTCGATCGCAAGCGCGAGGAGAAACAGGTGCGATCGCTGCTCTCCAACTACATCCGCGCGGTGACGGGTCTCCAGCTCATCCGCCGTCTCCGCACGCTCGCGATCGAAAAGCGATTTCATCTTCAGGTCGACGGCTCGCAGATCGTCGGCAAGATCGACCGCGTCAACGACGTCGGTGACGGCGAGGTCGAGGTCGTCGATTACAAGACGGGCGCGGGCAAGGCGATGCGCTTTGCCTACGACATGTACTTCGGGCCGGAGCTGCACGACGTCCAGCTGGCGCTCTACTACCTCGCCTGCAAGGAAGGGGTCGATGACGAGGGCAAACCGCTGGCTTTTCAGCCTCGGTTTCTATCGCTCTGGTACCCGAAGGACTGGGTGTGGGGTGGGATGCGCCAGGACATCTTCAGCGTCGGCCGGCCGGCAGGATTGAAGGAGTACCGCGAGAAACCGCTGTCGGCGGAGGACCTCGAGCGCAGCCGCACGGTCGTCGTCACGGCGATCGAAAGGATCAAGAGCGGTCACTTCGAGCCGGCGCCGCGCGAGCTCGCCGGCACCTGCGTGACGCGATTCGGCACGTGCCCTCACGCCGCGGTCTGCCCTTACGGAGGCGCGCCACCGGAATGAGCGCCACGAGGGTTCGCGGACCGGTGCTCAGCGCCGAACAGGCGGCCGCCGCCCACGCCGGGCCGCAGGGCGCCTTCCTCATCGCCGCCGGCCCGGGTACCGGGAAGACGTTCACCGCCACCGAACGGTTCTGCTGGCTGGTCGAGCAGGGCGTTGCGCCAGACCGCATTCTCACGGTGACCTTCAGCGACCGCGCGGCCGAGGAGCTGCGCCTGCGCATCACGAGCGAGCTGGGTGCCAGGCGTCCCGACCTCGGGGCACAAGCTCTCGACGGTGCATGGATCGGGACGTTCCACAGCGTCTGTGCCCGCCTTCTCGACGAGTTCGCGTATCTCGTCGGCGCGCCGCGCGAGATGAGGGTGCTGGACGAGACCGGCCAGCGCCTTTTCGAGCAGGAGCTGCTGGCCAGGCTGCGGAGCGGCGCCGCAGCGCCGTTCGACCCCGACTCCTTCAACGCACTTTCGGTTGACGACCTGGATGACCTTCTTCGTTCCGGCCTGCGCTTTCTCCTCAAGCTCAAGGGACGCGGGATCAATCCCGAGCGCTTTCGCCAGCGCGCCCTCGAGCTGCATGCGCAGCACTGGAGCGGACGGCCGAGCACCAATGGATCGGGCGGCCCTGACCCGTCTCGCGCCGAGGCTGAGGCGATCGACGTTCTGTTCACGATCTACAGCGCGTACGAAGAAGGTCTTCACGCCCAGGGACTGCGCGATTTCGACGACCTGTTGATCGAGGTCATCGACGCGCTCGAGCGGGTTCCCGAGTTTCGCCGCCGTGTCCGCGAGCGCTTCCGCTACCTGATCGTCGACGAGTTCCAGGACACGAACCGGATTCAGCTCGACTTCATCCGCCTCGCCGCGTCCGAGCATTTCGGGAACGTCACGGTCGTCGGCGATGCCAAGCAGTCGATCTACGGATGGCGCGACGCCGAGATCGAAAACATCCGATCACGTTTTCCCGGGACGAGTCTTCCTCTCACCCACAACCGTCGCTCTTTCCAGGGCATCCTCGATTGCGCGACGGATTTCATTCGGCGCGATTCCGACTTCGCAACCGAGCCTCAGCTTGTCGCGACGCGCGGATCAGGGGACGGCCCGCCGGTCAGCGTGATGATGGCGCCGGATTCGCGGACCGAGGCGAGATCGGTCGCCGAGACGATCCGCCGCCTGCACGTCGGTGGCCGGGCTTTTCGCGACATCGCGGTTCTGTCGCATTCCGTCCGGATGCTCCCGCGCGAGTTCGAGGACGAACTGCGGCGACAGGGAATTCCGTACGTCACCAGCGGCGGTTCCGGATTCTTCGACCGCCAGGAGATCAAAGACGTGCTCGCGCTGCTGCGCCTCGCCGAGAACCCGATGGACGACGGCGCGCTCGTGCGGATCCTGCAGGGACCGATCGTGCGCCTCGCCGACGGGGGGATGTACAGGCTTGCGTCGCGACGCTTCGAGAAGCCCGGGATGCGCCTTCGCGACTGCTTCGACGAATCGACGCGTGAAGGATTCCCGGAGATGGAGCCAAAGGTCGCGGCCGAGGCGACGCGTCTGCTCGAGCTGACCGACCGCATCGGCCGCCTGCGCGACACGCTGACCGTCGGCGACATCCTCAACCGGCTGCTGGACGACAGCGGCTATCTGCGCTGGGCCGAGCTGCGGGCGCAGCGCGACGGCAGCCCGCGCGCCCTGCTCAACCTGCGCAAGGTGTTTCAGCTCGCCGGACGATTCGAACGCGATCTCGCCCTCGCCGGCATCGGCGACTTCGTCCGGCATCTCGACCAGGTCATCGATGCCGAGCTTCCGGTCGGCGAGGCGGCCGAAGAAGGAGACGGCGCCGAGGCAGTCTCGCTGCTGACCATCCACGCGGCGAAGGGCCTCGAATTTCCGGTCGTGTTTCTCGTCAACCTGCGTCCGCCTCGACCGCGCGACACCGAGCGCCTGTTTTTCGACCCCGACAGCCTGGGGTTCGTGATGAAGAACTGGCGAGGCGAAAAGCATCCGCGCTACGTCGAGACGTCGCCGGGCGCACCGGCCGTCGCGCTGGCCATCGGAGAGCGCCGCCGGATCGTCTACGTCGGCCTCACCCGCGCCAAGGACGCGCTCTATGTCACAGCGACACGCGACGAGCCGTCGGTGCAGGACATCGGCGCCAACGGAGTCGAAGAGCACGATCACTTCGCCGAGATACTTGGCTGGGCCATCGCCAACCCGGAATCCGCAGTCGTCGTCGAATCCGAGCAGCTCGAGCTGCCTGTGCCGCGCTCGGCGAACGGGCACGTGCGCGACGATCCTTCCGTCGTGGCTGCCGTGCTCGACCGCCTCGAGCGCATCCGCCTGGACAGCACGGCGGTCACTCCGGCCGAGCCGCCAGTCGTTAATCTGAGCTTCTCGCAGCTCCACGACTTCGAGGTGTGCCCGGTGCGCTATCGGTTCAGCCAGGTGTGGGGCGTGCCCGCGCCGCCTGACGATCTTCAGCCGGTGCAGGTTCGCGCGATCGGGTCAACCGAGCTCGGCTCCGCGGTGCATGAGGCCCTCGCCGCGTGGCATGCGAATGGCGGCAATCTGCTCGAGCTCTATCGTGGTCCGGCGCTCGGCCGCGAGATGCTCGCGCGCTATCTCGAGGACCCGCTCGCTCGCGCGCGAACGCTCGGTGTGGAGGCCGGGTTCAACATGTCGATCGCCGGCGCGCGAGTGCGAGGCCTCGTCGATCGCATCTGCGAGGTCGACGGCCGCACGGTTCTCATCGACTTCAAGACCAACGCCACCCTCGACGAGACGCTGCTCGAGGCCTACCGC
>DASSLJ010000105.1:0-29894 GCA_035689585.1 Candidatus Dormiibacterota bacterium | reverse complement strand
GGCAAGGGCGAGCGCGACGGTCGCCGCCGCGGACGCCGCGATGACGACGGTTCCCTCGCGGACGCTGGACGGCACGAGAGCGATCAAAAGCCGGCCGGTCACGAGCGCGAGCCAGAACGCCGAGGTGAGCCTGGCCGCGCTGTCCGAGCCGAAGCCGACTGACTCGAGGTGGGATGTCATCCATCCGCCCGTGCCGACCTCGAGGGCGACGTAGAGCACGAAGCCGGCCACGAACAACATCACCAGCAGCCCCGGCCACCGGGCCGGATTGCTGCCTACCGGCACCCTGCCGCTGATCCCGAGAACGCCGGGCAGTAGAAGGAGCCACGCCACCGATGCGGCGAGGAACAGCGCGGAGAAGTGGTCGGCGGCGAAGGCCGATACCAGGATCGGCCCTGCCACGGCGCCCGCGGGGTAGGCGCTGTTGAGAGCGTTGAGCAGCGCGGCGCGACGCCCGCCCTCGCTGTACGCGACCACCTGGTTCACACCCAGGTCGAGGCCGCCGAACCCAAGGCCGAACGTGAACACGCCGGCGAGGAACTGAGGCCACTCGGGTGCGAACGCGACGACCGCGAGCCCCACGCTCGCGACCAGGCACGAAGCCGCGACGGTGATCCGAGCAGGCAGCCGCTCGATCGATCGCATGGAAATGAGCACGCCGGCCAGCGCGCCGAAGTACTGGACGCTGATCGTCGCTCCCGCGACGGGAAGACTGACGTGGAACCGCCTCGTCAGGTGTTCGAGCAGCGGTCCATAGCCCGCGACCACGAGGCCCATCAGCAGGAAGACGATCGCCAGCACCCCGATCGAGACGGGCGGAAGGATCACGGGCTCGCGTCGCATACTGGATTCGATCAACGATCAGCGCCGCGACGGCGAAGGCATCGGCAGTTACGCCGGTTGGGGCGCCGGCGAGGATGAGGCGCGACCCGAAAACGAGCGGACCGGGGCCGCGCTCATGCCGTTCCTCCGATATCGAGCGACCGACCGCACGTGGCGCGTCGGTTTCGGCCTCCTGTGGATCCCTGCCGTCATCATCGTGCTCTCAGTCGAGTTGTGGCTGAACGTTCCGCAGACCATCGACTGGATCTCGCTGGGAGTGTTGTTCATCCTCTTCGTCGGAAGCGCGCTCATCTCAGACAGGTTTCTGCGCTAGCCCTGCATCGCGCGACGGTAATACGGTGAGGGAATCGGACCGTCGAGCAGCGGATCTTTGGTTTCTCGCATCCACCGCCAGAGTCGATCGCTCAGTTCCTTTTCGATGTTTGCGACCTCCGGCCGGCGCGCCAGGTTGTCGACCTCGTCGGGGTCCTTTGTGAGGTCGTACAGCTCGACGAAGCTGGGCCGGTCGCGCGAGTAACGAAGCGGATCGGAACGAAAGATCGGCCCGGCCTGGATGTCGGCGGGGACTTCGATCGCAAACGACGACTCGAAATTGCGAATGAACTTGTAGCGCCGGCTACGGACGCATCGCATGGGGTCGTAGTAGCTGTGAAACGTCTTCTCGGCGAAGATGTGATCGCGACCTTGCGCCAGCGGATGGCCCTGCACTCGGTCGGGGATGCGGATGCCCGCGGCTGCAAGCAGAGTCGGCAGCACGTCGATGTTGCTGACCATCTCTTCCTGGACTCGTCCGCCGCGCAGTCCGCCCGCCGGCCAGCGCGCGATCAGCGCCACCTCGATGCCCGGGTCATAGAGCGTGCATTTGGCACGTGGCATCGCGAGCCCATGGTCCGTCGTAAAGATGACAATCGCGTTGTCGATCCGCCCCGCCTTGTCGAGCTCGTCGAGGAAGCGACCGACGGCCGCGTCCATCGCGGCGATGGTCTGCTCGACCGCCGTCATCTCATCGCGAGCCTCAGGTATGTCGGGCAGGTAAGCCGGAATCTCGAGGCCGGGCGGCGGCGTGCCGGCCTGTGGATACGGTCGATGCGTTTGATCGAAGTTGACCTCCAGGTACAGCCGCTTGTCGCCGGCGTGCTCGAGGACGTCGCCCAGCGCAGCTTCGGGATGGATGCCGGCGAAGCCGAGCCGGTCGGGATGCGCGGTCACGTGCTGGCCGACAAAGAGGTGCGATTCGAAACCGTCCGATGCGAACACCTCCGCCGCGTGCGGCACGGCGAGATCCCAATCGAAACCACGGTGCGCGAGGCCCATGACACCGTTGCTGTGCGGGTACATGCCGGTCGCAAGGCTCGCGCGGCTCGGGCTGCACTGCGGCGCGCTGGCGAACGCGTTCGCATACCGAACCCCGTCGGCCGCGAGCGCGTCGAGGTTGGGACTGACCACGCTCTTGCGTCCGTAGCAGTGCAGGTGACGACCGATGTCGTGCGTCGTCATCACGACGACGTCGCGCGCGGTCGCTGGTTTCGTTACTAGCCCTTGACCGAGCCGGCCGTCACGCCTCGCACGAAGTAGCGCTGCAGGAAGATGAAGACCGCAAGAGGAAGCGACATCTGCAGCACCGCCGCGGCCGTGAGGAACTGCCAGCCTCCACCCATCGAGGTGGTCAGCTGTGCGATCACCACGGTGAACGGACGGTACGGGCTCACGCCGAGGAACGTCAGGGCGACGAGCAGGTCGTTCCAGATGCCGAGGAAGACGAAGATCACGAGCGAAGCGATCGCCGGAAGCGTCATGGGCACAGCAATCCGCAAGAACCGGACAGCATGGCCGGCCCCATCGACCTCGGCCGACTCGAAGATCTCACGCGGCAGGCCGCCGAGATAGTTGCGCAGCAGGAAGACCTCGAACGGCAGGCCGTATCCGGAGTGTGCGAGCCACACGGCAGGAATGGTCCCGTTCAGACCGAGCACCTTGAAGATCTGGAGCACCGGGATCAGCGTCATCTGAATCGGCACGACCATCAGGCCGACGATCACGATGAAGAACAGGTTCCGGCCTGGGAACTTCATCCACGCGAAGGCGTAGGCGCCCATCGTCGCGATGGTCAGCTGGATGACGGTCGCCGGAATCGTGATCAGGATGCTGTAACCGATCGAAGGAACAACGCCCTCGATGGCGAGCACCTGGTCATAGCTGGCGAATGTGAACCCGTGCGGCGGAAACAGCGTGGTCCACCAACCCGCCGCTTGCATGTCCGGGAGGGAGCGGAACGAGTTGATGATCATGCCAATCGTGGGAATGACCCAGACGGCGCAGAAGATGATGATGATGACGTGCAGGGGCAGCCGCTGGAGGCGGTAGCCCAGGTTGTCCAGCCACGTGACTGCGGCTCCAGCGCCTGTCGCGCGTCGGCTCGTTACCTGTTCCGCGCTCATCGCTGCTCCTCCTGTTGCTGGAATCGACGTATGTTCACGATGAGCAGCGGGACGATCGCCACAAACAGGACTACGCCGACCGCGGCCGCGCGCCCGTAGTGAGCGTGCGCGAGCTGGTTGAACATCTGGGTCGCGATCACGTCGGTGTTGTATGCGCCGTTCGTCATCACGTAGACGATGTCGAAAGTCTTGAGGGCGTTGATGAGCATCGTCGTTCCGACGACGGTGATGGTCGGCCACAACAGCGGCGTGACCACGAGACGGACGATCTGAAACTCGTTGGCGCCGTCGATACGGGCGGCCTCCAGGACCTCAGAGCTGATCGCCTTGAGGCTGGCCGAGATGATCACCATGCAGAAACCGGTGGCCGTCCAGATGCCGACGAAGATCAGCGCCGCGTTGTTGGTCGTGGAGTTCACGAGCCAGGCGACGGGATCGTGGCCAAAGACGGCGAGTATCGCGTTGAGTGTTCCGGTCTGCGGAGTACCCGGCGGCTGGTAATCGAACATGAACTTCCAGATGATCGATGCCGCCACTGCGCTGATGGGGACGGGCAGGAAGATCAAGATCTTCGCGACCGTCTCGTAGCGCACGCGGTCGACCAGGATCGCGATGATGAGGCCGAAGAACACGGCGAAGAATGTGTAGAAGACCAGCCACAAAAGGCTGTTGCGCAATGACGTCAGCGTGTCGGGGAACGTGAAGAAGTACTTGTAGTTCGCCCAGCCGATCCACTCGGTGTCGGCGCTGTTGCGGAAGCTGATGATCACGGTCCGTATCAACGGGTAGACCATGAAGATCGTCGCGAACCCCACCGCCGGAAGCGCCCAGAAGTAGGGCCGGATATATCCCTGTATGCGGTCGGGCAGCCTTTCGATGATCTGCTCGCCGAAGATGATGTAGCCGAGCAGGACCAGCGGAACTCCGACCACCGCAGCAATCGCAGTGATGATCTGGTCCGGTGTGATGCCCGCCACCGCAGCCTACCTCCTACTCCACCCGAAATTGGTGACCAGGGCGGACGGCGTCCGCCCTGGTCTGTCGATCAGTTCGTTATTGCTTGGCGTACGCGGCCGCTTGCACCTGGTCCAGGTGCGCCAGCTCGGAGTCAAGGCTGCCGGGGTTGTTGGTGACGTTGAGAAGAGACTTCCAGAAAGCCGCCTGCATGTCCGAGGGCATGAAGTCGCCCGCGGTGACGAGCAGGTTCTTGGCGCTGCCGGCGATCTTGGCCGCGTTGGCGAACACCGGGTCGCTGTAGGTGATGTCCTTGCGAGCGGCCAGCGTGCCGCCGTCGTTCGCCCAGATCTGCTGAGCGTCCTTGGTGGCCATGTACTGCATGAGCTTGCGGGCGGCGGGGGTGTCGTTGTACATCGCGAAGTTGTCGTAGAAGCCGTTGACGTTCCCGTCGTACTGCGAGTTGCCCATGCTCGGGTGGGCGAAGAAGTCGAAATCGGTCCCGGCCTTCAGGTTCAGGCTCGGGAAGTCCTGCTGGAAGAACGAGGTGATGAAGGTCGCCTGCTCGAGGAACAGGCATCCCGCAGGCTGCTTGAACAGCGGGTCGCCCGCCTTGCCGAAGTTAGTCGTGAGGACGGTGTTGATCCCGCCGTACACGTTGGCAGCAGAGACTTCCTTCAGGAAGGTCTGGTAGCCGAGCTTGATCTGGGGCGACGAGAACTTGGTCTTGCCCTGGACCCAGCTCAAGTAGACCTGGTCCCCGGACTGCCGCATGATGATGTTGTCGATCTGGTCTGACGCCGGCCAGCCCGACGCTGCGCCAGACTCGAAACCTGCGCAGAAGATCTTCTGCGCGCCGTACTTGGTCGGGTCGATCGCGAGCAGGTCGTCGAACGTCTTCGGCGCCTCGCCCGTGTAGACCTTCTTGTTGTACCAGAGCAGACCCTTGACCTGGGTCTTGACCATCATCTCGTAGTGCTTGCCGCCGACGACGCCGATGTAGAAGTCGTCAGAAGAGCCGCTTGGAGGGGTGGTCAGAGCGCCATAGGTGTTCGACATGTACGCGGAGAACTGGTCGCCGAGCGCTGTCTCGACCGGCTTGATCACGCCCTTTGACGCGTAGCTCTGGACCACGTTGGGATCCGTCGGACCGGGCGCGATGTCCGGCAGGTCGGTTCCCGCCGCGACGCCGTTGGCGATCTGGTTGTTCGAGTCGCGGTTGGTGGTCAGGTGGACCTTGATGCCGCTCGACGACTCAAACGGCTTGAGGACGTCCTGGAACGCCTTCAGTTCGGCGCCACCCCAGGCGGTCCATACGGTTACGTCGGTGGACGACGCGGTGTTGCCACCGCCTCCGCCGCCTCCGCCGCCACATGCCGCGAGCACGAACAATGCGCCGAGACCGAGCGCAACCACCCGCGAACTACGTCTCGCTAAGACCTCGGCCATAGACTGCTCTCCTCCAATCCCGGCCCGGGCCGGCATCTGGCCGCTCCTGCCGCCTTCTTCCCGGAGACATTCCGGGGCGAGAGTGCGCCGGCAGACAGGACTACTCAAAACCACCTAAGGCCGCTTAGACGAACGTTCGCCTAAACAGCCTCGGTTATCGTAGGCAGGCCCCGGCAGCTTGTCAATTGTCGCCTTGGGCTCGGTCCTACACTGCCGTCCGTGAACGAGCCCCTCCGCTTTCCCGACGCCTTTCTTTTCGGCGCCTCGATCTCCGCTTACCAGACGGAAGGAGGCAACACGAATACGGACTGGTGGTGGTGGGAGCACATCGCTTCCAGCCCCTGCAGCGAACCGTCCGGCGACGCGTGCGACTTCTACCACCGCTACCGCGACGACGTCGCAATGCTGGCGTCGTTCGGGCTCGGCGCGTTCCGATTCGGCGTCGAGTGGGCGCGCATCGAGCCCGCCGAGGGCGAGTTCTCGGATGCCGAGCTCGCTCACTACCGCCGCGTCCTCGACGCCTGCCACGAGCACGGCGTGACGCCCATGGTCACGTTCCATCACTTCACCAACCCGCGCTGGCTGCATGAGCTGGGCGGCTTTGCCTGCGATCGCTTCCCCGAGCTCTTCGAGCGGTACTGCGGCCGCGTCGCCGCCGCCCTGGGCGACCGGATCGCGTACGCGTGCACGATCAACGAGCCACAGGGCCTGGGCTCGAGCGGCTGGCTTCTCGGGATCAATCCGCCCGGCCACACCGACGACCGGGATGGCGCACAGCGCGCGGTCGACAACCTGCTCGAGGCGCATCGCCGCGGCGCCGCCGCAATCCGCGCGGGCGCCGGAATACCCGCCGGGGTGACGCTCGCGATCCCCGACCTTCAGTACGAGGACGGGGCGCAGCCGGGCTCGAGGTCGCTGGAGCTCGAGTCGAGGGTCAACGACTGGTTTCTGGAGCTCGCGCGCGAGGACGACTTCGTCGGCGTGCAGACCTACACGCGGTTTCGCTACGGCCCCGAGGGTCCGCGCAGTCCGGGCCATGACTGGAGCGACACCATGCGCGAGCTCACCGAGACGGATCACACGACGCAGATGGGCTACGAGTTCTATCCCCAGGCTCTCGGCGGCGCGATTCGGCGCGCACACGGGAGCTGCCCCGGCGTGCCGATCCTGGTGACCGAGAACGGCATCGCCACTTCGAATGACGAGAAGCGCATCGCATATATCGACCTCGCGCTGCGCGAGGTCCTCGCCTGCGTGCGGGATGGCATCGACGTGCGCAGCTACATGTACTGGTCGCTGCTCGACAACTTCGAGTGGGCGCTCGGCTACGCGCCGACCTTCGGGTTGGTGGCGGTCGACCGCGAGACCTTGGCGCGCCATCCGCGACCGAGCGCGTCGTGGCTCGGCGCGGTGGCCAAAGCACGCGCTTTGAGAGATGATCGCGTCCTTGGGGGCGTTGAATAGGGACGTTTGGCGCCAAAAGACCCCCATCGATCGAGGAATTCGGGACGTTTGACGCCAAAGGTGTCGATTAGTTGATCCGCCCGCCCGTGGAGAGCAGCTCCGGCCTTGCCGCGGTGCTGCGCGGCATCGTCGCGGACTTCCAGCAGGTCTCGGCCGCCGACATCGTCTCGGTCTTCCTTTATGAGGAGTCGACCCAGACCTACTACGCGCCGTTCGCCACCGGCCAGCCGCAGGAAAGCCTCCTCGATTCGCTGACCGACATGCACGAGCAGCTCACCCGTTATCTCGCCGACGAGCGCTCGGGCAAGATCCCCGACGAGCTGGGCGTGCATCAGTACGGCTCGACCGTGTGGCTGACGGCCACGCGCCAGCGCCTGGTCGCGCGCAACGCTCCCGCGGACATCGACTCGACGTTCATCCGGCGCTACCAGATCCAGTCAACGGTCGGGCTGCCTTTGATCTTCGGCGACCGTTTCCTCGGCCTCGTCTATCTCAACTTCCGCAACCGCGAGAAGGCACCGGACGACGGTCAGCTGCAAGAGCTCGAGCGGCGCGCGGCGACGGCGGCGGTCCTGGTCCAGAACGCGCTCGCGAGCGCCGAGCGGGCGGCCCTCGACGGACTGGGTCGCCTGACCGCGCTGCTGACGATCCCCGCCGGCGACGCTCGCACCGACGCCAAGGAGCTCCGGCGCATGCTGTCGATCGCGCTGGCCGACCTCTTGATGGCGAGCAACCTCGACGGCGCCGCCGTTTATCAGTTCGGACGGGGGCAGTTCGGCCATCAGCGCTCGCACCTCGAGCTGGTCACCGCGCACCTTCGCACCGCGGCGCCGTTACGCGTCGACCGCGCGGACTCGTCGGTGGATTGGGAATCGGCGATCACCAGCACCGTGCGCGATGCGACGCGTGAATCCGAGCTGCATCCCGTTGCGACCTACGCGCTCGGCAAGCCCGACGACCCCCACGGCTACCTCATCGTGCTCAGCCGCGATCCGCTCGCCACGGTCCGGCGCGCGCCTTCGACCGACGAGATGCTCAAAGCCGGCGCTCAGCTCATCGGGGGGGCGCTCGCCTCGCAGCGGTTGATCGCCGAGCTCGAGAACTCGAACCGTCTGCTCAGCGCGTTGGGCGACATGACGACGGCAATGCTGCGGCCCGGCGCGACGCGCCACGACGTCATCGATGCGGTTGTCGGGCACCTCACCGACTCCGATGTGCCGGAGTTCGACTTCAATTTCGCGACGGTCTATCTGCTCGACCAGCGAGACGAGGACGCGAGCGCGACGGTGGTGAGGATGGCGGCGGGCGCCGTGACCGCGGAGCAGAAGTCGTCGCGATGGACCACCACCGACGAAGACCGCGTCCTGTCGCAGGACGACGTCCTCGTCTACGTCGCGCGCACGTGGCAGCCCGTGATCGTCGGGTCGTTCCCCGCGACGGAGCGCGCGGACGTCGTCAGCGGAGGCATACCGGTCGCGTCCACGTGGACCGACATTCCGATCGTCTACAGCAACGGCATGGTGCTGGGCCGGGTCTTTGCGTGCATCGTCGGCGGCTCGGAGCGAGCTCACGTCGAAGAGGCGCCGTTCACCCTCGCGGGTGAGGTCTTCGACCGCGGTGGGCACAAGGACCTGGTCCGCATCTTCCTTCCGTTCGGCAGCGATCAGTCGCGAAGGGCGACGGGTGTGCTGGAAGTCGGTTATCACCGCTCCGACCAGCGGCGGCCGGATTGGGGTCAGGTCGAGGCGCTTCGGGCCGCGGCCGGTCAGCTGGCCGTGGCCGTCGAAACCGCTCGTCTGTATGAAGAGGCGCAGCGCCATGCCGACCAGCTGGCGCTCGTCGCGGACGTCAGCAAGGCGATCGCGAGCTCGATCGACCTCGACCAGACGCTGACGTTGGTGGCACAGAACCTCGCGCGCCTTGTCGACGCATCGCTGTGCCAGATCGCGCTCTACGAAGAGGACCGCGAAGGCTGGTACGGCGCCGCGGCATCGGATCTCGAAGAACTGTGGCGCAGGCAGCACGGCGAGCGCACCGACGGCTCATTCCTCTTCGACGTGATGGACAGGGGCGAGGCGGTCGTGATCGACGATGTCGCCGAGAGCCCGGAGGTCGATCCGACGTACGTGCGAGCGTTCGATGCACGCTCGCTGATGGCTCTGCCTCTTGTCGCCGACGAGCAATCGATCGGCGCGGCGATCCTCGTCGAGCGGAGCCGCACGCGACGGTTCAAACCGGACGAGGTCGCGCAGGCTCAGGCGCTCGCGGTGCAGGCCGCGGTCGCGATCAAGAACGCGAGGCTGCACGCGCTCGCAGAAGAGGAGCGGCACCTGCAGAAGGACTTTGTCCTCATCGGCTTTGGCCAGTGGGGACAGAAGGCGTACCAACATCTCTTGACGCTGAAGCAGTTCTTCAACTTCCGCACCCACGTCGTCGAGCAGGACAACGCGGTCGCGCGCGACCGCCTCGGCGTCAAGGAAGAGGAGGTACGCACGCACGGCGACTCCTTCTATTGGGACAGTCATTCCTCGCCGGCCCACGACCAGCTCGAGCGCGAGCTCGAGTCGAGCTCCTACGTGATCACCTACATCGCGACGCCGGCGGCGACGCATCTTCCGACTCTGCAGCATTACTACGACCTCAGCGACGTCGTGCTGATCGAGAAGCCGCTGGGGTCGCCGCCGGACGAGTACCGCAAGTTCCTGGACACGGCGCCCGGCGGCGTCGAGATCGTCGCCGCCGACCACTACTACTTCAAGCTCGAGGTGCGGTTGCTCGCGATGTTGCTGACCGAAGAGCGCACGCTCCGCGATTTTCTCGACAACGTCGAAGAGATCCGGATTGAGATCCTGGAGGAGCAACCACTGACCGGCGCCGCCGCGGACATCGGGGTGATCGCCGACCTCATCCCCCACGCGTTCGCGATCATCTCCCTTCTCACTCCGATCGACCGCATCAAGCTCGACCTCGACGCGCCGCTGCAGATAGGCCGCCACGAGGGCTTCAGCGGACAGCGCGAGAGCTACGCACGCATGAATGCATCGTTCCAGCACGAGGGCCGCTTCGTGCGGCTCGTGATCGACGTCGGAAAGGGCGCCGAGAACGCGAAGTGGATCAAGCTCAGCGGTGCCAAGCGCGCGACCGGCCGCAGCCCGAGCTACAAGTTCGACTTCGGCAAAGGCGAGGCGATCGACGGCACGCAGGCGACCGTACGTGCCGCCGTCAGGAGGATTCGCGAGCCGGGCGTGCCCGACAACGCGCACCTCAACATGCTTCGGCACGTGATCGAGAAGCGCCATCCTGCGGTCGGCATCCTCTCCATCCGCGAGGCGATTCGTGCCAACCAGCGTGTGCGCGACCTCGAGGCGATGGCCGAGGAGCTGCTCGGCCGCAACGAGTGGACGTCCTACCCGGTCGGATCGCGGCCGGTCTTCGAAACCTCGCCAAAAACTTCGGCTTTAACCGGCGCGAATTAGCCGCCGGTAACTCAAACTGCCGGCCGGATGATTTCGGCCGGGCAGCTCATATCCGAGCGCGTGATGCTCAAGCGCGACCGCTTTTTCGCCGTCTCGGGTCGCGACGGCTCGATCAGCCCGAGCGCGTTCGTGGGCGATGGCCTGTGGAATGGCGACACGCGAATCCTTTCCGGCCTGCGTGTGCTCATCGACGGTGTCGAGCCGACCCCTGTCGGGATGCGCGCGGATGACGCCTCCGCGACGTTCGAGGCTCAGGCCGGCTCGCTGGTCATCACGCGGGTTCGATTTGTCGAAAACGGCCTGCACGAGCGCATCACCGTCACGAATGAGTCACCCGCAATCGTCGACGCCGTGCTCGAGATCGAGGTTGCAGCCGATTTCGCGGCGATGCTCGGCATTCGAGGCGCCGTTCCGGCGCTGGCTCACCCCACGCCCGTCGATCCGGTCAGGACCGTCGAGGGCGTGCGCTTTCGCGACGTGCTGGTCTCCGTGTTTCCGGAAGGGTTGAAGCACCAGCTTCGGCTCAGGGGCGGCGAGGAGTTCGCGATCACGCTCGACGTCGGCGAGAAGGCGAACTTCGACGCCGGCCTCGTTGCCGCGCGCGACATCTATGAGGGCTGGCCGGACGAATGCGTGCGAATTCAGACCGACAACCCCGCGCTCAACGAACTGCTCGAGCAGGCGACCGCCGACATCCGCATGCTGCTCAACCGGTACGAGACTGGCATCTATCCAACGGGCGGCCTCCCGTGGTTTGCGGTGCCGTTTGGTCGCGACGCGTTGATCAGCTCGATCCTCCTGCTGCACTTCAACCCGCAGATTGCGCGCGGGGTGCTCCGTTACCAGGCCGCGCGCCAGGGGAGGCGCCTCGACGAAAACAGCCAGGAGGAGCCGGGCAGGATCCTGCACGAGGTCCGCAACGGTGAGGTGGTCGAGCGCGGGCTCTGGCCCCACATCCTCTACACGACGGTGGACGCCACCGCGCTTTTCCTCTGCGCGCTGACGGAAATGGAGCACTGGACGCACGACCACAGATTCGCCGACGAGCTGTGGCCGGCCGCGGAAGCAGCGCTCGATTGGTGCAAGCGCTACGGCGACGTCGACGGTGACGGCTACATCGAAGACCGCGGAATCCGATATCGCAACGCCGGCTGGAAGGACTCGGCCGATTCGCTGACGAACATCGACGGCACGGACGTGCTGCGGCCGGCCGCGCTGTGCGAGGTCCAGGCGTATCTGCACCGCGGCCTGATCGGGATGTCGCGGCGAAGGCCGGTGCTCAAAGAGCAGGCGGCAGGGCTCAAGTGGCGGTTCAACCGCGACTTCTGGATGCCGAAGGAAAAGTTCTTCGCGCAAGCGCTGGATGGGCATAAGCGGCAGGTGAAGGCGATCGCTTCCAACCCCGGCCACTGTCTGTGGATGCGCATCGTCGACAGGCCGAAGGCCGCTCACGTCGCACAACGGTTGCTGTCACCTGACCTGTTTTCCGGTTGGGGCCTCCGCACGCTTTCCGACCGCGCCGTCAACTACGACCCCTGCAGCTATCACAACGGCTCGGTCTGGCCCTTCGACACGGCGCTGGCGATTGCAGGCCTGCGTCAGTACGGTTTCGCGGAAGAGGCGGAACGGCTCGCGCGTGCGCTCGTCGAGGCGTCGATCGACTTTCCGATGCACCGTCCGCCGGAGCTGTTCTGCGGCAACGTCCGCGAGCCGGGCGAGCCGCCGCGCGAGTACTGGAACACCTGCACGCCGCAGCTGTGGTCTGCGACCGCGATGTTCACGTGCGTCGCCTCGATCCTTGGGCTCGAGGCCGACTCCCGGCGCAAGGCGTTGCGGATCTCACCCGTGAAGACCGCGATGTGGAACCGGATCGAGGTTCGCGGCCTGCACATCGCCGGTCAGCGCGTCGACTTCACGGTCGAAGGCACCGAGGTCAGGGCGAAGCCGCTTCAGAACGGCGTGCGCGTCAACTAGGAATAGAGTTCCTGCTCGATCGCGCGCTCGTACACCTTTAGATATCCGTCGGCCATCTGCGCGGGACCGAACCGCTCCGACGCCTGCTTGACGCAGCGCTCGAGGTCGATCTCATCGAGTCGTGAGTACGCGTCGACCATCCCATCGACGTCGTCAGCGAGCCAGCCGGTGACACCCGGTTCGACGATCTCCGGCGCGGCACCGTGTGCCATGGCGATCACCGGCGTGCCGCTCATCATCGCCTCGATCATCGCCAGCCCGAACGGCTCCTGCCACTGGATCGGAAAAACCATCGCGCGCGCGTGCGCGAGCAGTTTGGCTTTCTCAGCGCCCTCGACGTTCTCGCACCAGGTCACCTGGCCGTTGAGGTCGGGCTTGATCTTCTCGTCGAAGTAGCGCGTCGAGTCGGTGTCGATCTTTCCCGCCAGCACGAGGCGAACGTTCAAGCGCTTGGCCAGCTCGATTGCGAGGTGCTGACCTTTGTCTGGTGATATCCGCGCAAGATTGACGACGTAATCCTCTTTGTCTTCGCGGCGTGTTATCGGCGTGAAGAGGCCCGGATCGACCGCATTGTGAACCACGCCGCGCCACTCGACGCCGGCGACAGTCGCTTGCTGCGCATGGCTGATGGCGACAAGGTGGATCCGCCTGTCGATGGCTCCGAGGAACTCGCCTTCCGGTTCGGAAAGCGCGCCGTGCAGCGTGGCCACGACTGGCGCCTCTGGACGGCATATCGCTGCGGCGAGAATGCCGGGCGGTCCCGAGTGGTCGTGCACGACGTCGAACGCCCGGCGCCGGATCGCGTCGTAGGCACGGTAGAGAAAGAGCGCGTGGCGGGCCGCTTGGTCGCGCGTGCCGAGTTGATTGGTCCAGCTTTCTGGCGCAAGCGCCAGGACGTCATACGGACCCTGCGATCCCTGCCGACCGATGACCGTGATCTTGTGCCCGCGCTGCGAGAGCTCGCGCGCGAGGTTGTACGCCATCAGCTCGATGCCTCCGTACCCGTCCGGCGGAACCGGGTACCAGGGGCTGACGATCATCGCGATGCGGCGCGGCTCCACATCGATAGAACCCGTCACGGAGGCGCGCTGCGCAGCAACGTCCTTCGCGGAGGATCTACCTAGTCGGCCGCCAGCTCCAGCCACGGCGGGGTGCCGCGCACGATCTCCAACCCCGGAGCGTCGGCTTCGATCTCGTGCGTCCCATCGGATTTGCGCTGCACGAGCAATCGCACCTTGTGCGGCCCGAGGCGAAGATTCCGCATCTCCAGACGGGCGCACCACGTCGGCAGCGCGGGATCGAGATAGACGCGCCGTCCCGGGACGTCCGGCTCGAGTCCGATGAGGACGCGGACCATGTGCAGGATGGATCCTGCCGCCCACGCCTGCGGCACGTTCGCCATGCGGTAGGGCACCGGCACCGCGAATTCGCTTTTCGGCAGGCCCGCGAACAGCTCCGGCATCTGGATGTCCTCGAAGCACATGACCGCGCCGAGCAAGCCGTCGAGGATCGTCCACGCCTCTTCGGCCATGCCGTAGCGGCGCAGCCCCGCGGCTGCGATCACGCTGTCATGCGGCCACACCGAACCGCGCTGGTAGGAGTGCGGGTCGTAGGACGGATGGTGGTCGGAAAGTACTCGCAGGCCCCAGCCTGTGAACATGTCCGGCTGCATTAGGCGGCGCCCGGCGGCGCGACCACGCTGCTCGTCGAGGATGCCCATCCACAGGCAGTGACCGGAGTTGGACACCACCGTGCGCACAGGTCGTTTGTGGCCATCGAGAACGAAGGCGAGCTCGCCCTCGACCCAGAACGACTCGATGAACCTGCGCCGCAGCTCTGCTGCCTCGCTCCGCAGCCGCGCCGCTCGCGCGCGATCACCCCAAGCCTCGAAAAGCGGCGCGATGCGAGTCTTGGCGCCGTACACATAGGCCTGCATCTCCGACGTTGCGATGGGCAGCTCGGGGAATCCACCTGCCTCGTCGAGGACGCCGTCGTGCGCATCGCGCCATGCCTGGTTGCGGTAGCCGCGCGGCGTTCGCGGCGCGTATTCCTGAAAGCCATCGCCGTCGCGGTCGCCGTAATGATCGATCCAATCGAGGCATCGTTCTGCAGCGGAGCGAAACGGTTCGAGCGCTGTGGCATCGCCGGCCCAACGGAAGTTTTCCGCGAGCAGAAGGAGATAGAGAGGGGTCGCGTCGGCGGTGCCGTAGTACGGCCGGTGCGGAACGATGCCGAAATGCGCCCATTCGCCGACGCGCAGCTCGTGCGGGATCTTGCCCGGCTCGGCATCGCGCTCCGGGTCGTCCGTGTCCGACTGCCAGCGGGCGAGGTTCTCCAGCGTGCCGAGCGCGACCGCAGGCTGAGCGACCATCGCCTGGATCGACGCGATCAGCGAGTCGCGGCCGAAAAGCGCCATGAACCACGGGAGGCCCGCGGCCGGCATCCAGCGGTCGGAGCTCGCCTCCTGCTCGTGGAGCCTGAGCGCCGCGAAATCCTCGATCGCGCGCTCGTAGGCGAACTGCAGACGTATGTCCGCGGGCTCGACCTGCGAAACCGACGCCTGCCAGCTGCGCGCCTGGTGCATCGGATCGTCGCTGCCGGCGTCGAACGCACAAAGCTCGGAAAGGTCGGGCAGCTCATCGTCGGACGTAAGCAGGTCGTACTGCAGGCATAGCCGCCACTCCTGCCCTGGCGCGAGGTCGACCGGAATCCGCAGCGCGCCGTTGGCGTAGGTGATGCCGGCGGCATGGGACGGCGCGCGGATCAGGCAGCGCCGAACGAAATCCTGGTGTTGATAGCGCGACTCCAGGCTGTTCGGTCCGACCCACCACGTGTTGAGGTCGGCGCGCCGCTGCCACGACCGATATCGCACCTCGAACAGGTCGGCAAAGTCGCTCTCGGTCGCGATCTCGAGCAGCACTGTCACGGGCGCGCGCGCGTAGGTGTGGAGCGCGAGGTCTTCATGCATCTGCTGGAGGCTGATCAGGCGATCGACCGTGATGGCGACGCGGGCCTCGCGCATGTCGCCGTCGGCGCCCGCGATGTTGTCCGCGATCATGTGCCACCGCGCGTGCCGAAACGACAAGCGCACGCTGGCCACAGAATCCGGGGGCTTGCCGTTGATGCGCAGTTCGTGGCGTGAGATGAAGCGCGTGTCCGAGGAATAGAGGCCGTAGTCGCCTTCGACGCCCTGCGGGATGTTGCCGTGCTGGTCGGTGACCAGGAACGTTGCGCCGTGGTTGATCTTGACCGACGGGTGCGGGTGGACGGCAGTGATCAACGTTCGCCACGGCGCCAGGTGCGATTGGCCGTCGGCGAGAAGGCGGGCGGGCGTTGTCGAGCGCGCGGTTTTGGCCCGCGCGACGTCATCGCGCTGCTTCATTAAAGGACGAGGTCTACGTTACCGACCGGCCGTCGAGGGCGTCGCTTGACTTTCGAACTGGCCGTGGATCAGAGTATTGCGACTTTCGAAGGTGGCCATGGACACGGCCGCCGGTTTCAAGCGCTTTGTCGCTGGAGAGGAATTGGGGTTGGGCGTGCTGAGAAGCCCTGGGCGCGCTTTCTTCGCTCTCTGTGCGGCTGTCGTTTTTTCAGGAATCTGAACGAGAGGGGAAAGATGGGGAAACGTTCGCTACGTGTGTTGAGTCTCGTCGCGCTCACTTTTGCATTCGCCGCCGGGACTTCCAGTCCGGCTCTGGCGGTGACAGTCCCGATGCCGGTCGGCGACGCGCCCGTCCTGATACCCGGCACTCCATACCCGGACACTGGCCAGGACGAGACGGGCACATTGATCCAGGTCAACGGCGACTACATCCTGAGCAGAACGGCGGGAGACAACCCATTGACCGCCGAGCAGGCCGGCCAGCAGCGGGCGGTGGCGGTCGAAGCGGCAGCCAAGATCAAGAACAGCCCCCCGGGACAGACCGGCCCCACGACATTCACGGGACCGTGGAACGCGAGCGGCCCGAGCCCCATCGGCCAGATTCAGCGGAGTGACGGGGCTCTCATGCCCGTGGCCGGCCGCGTCGGCGCGCTCGCGATTCGCCAGAACGGAAGGTTTATCCTCGGTGCCGCCCAGGGCGGCATCTGGACGATGGACCCCGGTAGCAACATGTGGGTGCCCCGCACCGACAGCCTTCCCTCGCTCGCCACCGGCGCGCTCGAGGTGGCTCCCTCCAACGACCTCGTGGTCTACGACGGCACCGGTGAAGGTGCGTTGTCCGGCGACAGCTACACCGGCAACGGCATCCTCAAGTCGACGGACGGCGGCACGACCTGGGTCCACGTCTCGGGTGATTTCTTCAGCGGCGTCTCGGTGGCGCGGCTGGCGATCGACCCCACGAACGAGAACCACCTTTACGCCGCCGTCATCCGTGGCCGAGGCGGCGCACACCGGACCAGCCCTCCCGTCCACTCGCAGTGGGGAATCTGGGAGTCGAAGGACGGCGGCGCGAGCTGGACGCTGTTGAAGGCGGCACCAGCGGGATCGCTTGGAGCGACCGACCTGCGCATCGACCCCATCACGCCCAACGTCCTGTACGCCTCCTTCCTCGGCGACGCGATCTACAAGAGCACGGACTCCGGCCAGACGTGGAACTCGATCATGAACGGTATGCCGGCTTTTGCCGACTTCACCGCCGTCCCGACCCGCTTCAACATCGGCCTGTCGCACCCGGCTGGGCAGAGCCCGGTCCTCTACGCCGGCTTTGACTGGGCGAACGCCGCCAATGCACCCGACACCATCCCGGGCGGTCCGGGCGCCCACCGCGCCTCGCGCATCTTCAAGTCAACGGACGCAGGCGCCACGTGGGCCCGCGCCGACGTCCCCCACGGCAACGTCGATGATGTCGTCAACTACTGCGCCACGCAGTGCACGTACGACAACGTCATCGAGGCCGATCCCACCAACCCCAGCGTCGTGTTTGCGGCCGGCGTCTTCGGCTACACGAACTCGCCTCCGTCGGGCGGCATCTTCCGCTCCAACGACGGCGGCGTGAACTGGGTGAACCTGGGCTGGGACCAGCACCCGGACTTCCACTCGGTGGTCTTCGACCCCAAGAACTCGCAGAACGTGCTGATCGGTTCCGATGGCGGGGTCTGGTACAGCACGCACCAGGGCGGACGTGCGCCTGGATCCCCCGGTGCGACGGACGTCTCCGCCAACGACTGGATCGACCTCAACGGCAATCCGGACCTGACGTCCAACGGCCTCCAGATCTCGCAGTTCAGTTCGATCCAGACCAACCCCACGCGCACGCCGCGCCTTTGGGGCGGCACTCAGGACAACGGCACTCTGCGCAAAGCCGCGGGGCAGCCGCTTTGGTTCGACATGACGTCAGGTGACGGCGGCAACGCCCAGGTCGACCCGACCGACTGGCGCTACGCGTACGGCACATACTTCGCTCCGCCGACGCAGATCTACCGCATCACCGACGGCGGCGCGGGCTTCTTCCAGAACAAGCCGATCACCAGCGGCATCAACGTGCACGAGCGCGCCGAGTTCTACATGCCGCTCGTCCTCAACCAGGAGAATCCCAACCAGCTGTTCACGGGGACGTTCCACGTCTACCGCACCGACAACGCGAAGACGCAGTCGGCCGGCGACGTGCATTGGTCGTCGATCAGCGGCGACCTGACCAGCGGCTGCACGGGGGCGGCGCCGAACGGCGCGCGCAACTGCACCATCACGACGATCGGCGTCGGCGGCGGCACCGGCGTCTGGGTCGGCACCAACGATGGATTGCTGTGGGTGAGCCCCGACGCCCAGACCAGCAGCAGCCCTAGCTGGACTCAGCTCGGCAAGTCGACCCTTCCCAATCGCCCGCTCAGCGGCATCGCGGTCGACCGCAGCGACTGGCGGACGGCTTACGTCGCCTACAACGGGTTCGACGCCGCGACCCCGACTCACCCCGGCCACGTCTTCAAGACCACCGACGGCGGACAGACCTTCTCGAACATCACCGGCAACCTGCCGGACTCGCCGGTCAACTGGTTGATACTCGACCCGACCTACCGCAACACGATCTACGCCGCGACCGACGTCGGCCCGTTCGTGACGTACAACGGCGGCGCGAACTGGTTTGCGCTTGGCACCGGATTTCCGGTAGTCGCCGTCGACCAGATCAGCCTCGACACCTTCCACCGCACGCTCGCCGCGGGCACCCACGGTCGTGGCGCGTGGACCATCAACGACAGTTCCGCGCCGGCCCCCGCCCTGTACGCGCAGACGACTGACGCAGGCGTCCCGGTTGGCCCCGGCAGCTTCCTCGACTACACGATCACCGTCACCAACATCGGCAACGCCCCGGCGAGCGGCGTCCACATCCAGGACCCGATTCCGGCCAATACGAGCTTCGTGTCTGCCGACAACGGCGGCACCTTCTCCAACGGTCTCGTCGACTGGACGAACCTCAACGTCGCGGACGACGTTCCGACGCCGGGTGTGGCCAACTCTCCGACCGCCGGCGGCGGAAAGCTTTCCGTCCACCTGCGCGTCAAGATCGACCCCAACCTTTCGTCGAGCGTGTCGTCGATCGTCGACGACGGTCTGCAGTTCAAGACCGCCCAGGACGTCAAGTGGCGGACCGGCTCACCGGCCACCACGCCCATAGCGCCTCCGTTCGCCGTGAGCATCTCGCCGAGCGCCCAGACCGGTGGCGCGCGTACAGGCTCGTCGCAAACCTACACGGAGACGATCAAGAACCTCGGCTACAAGACCGACCACTTCAACCTGTCGGCGACTGGAGGGACGTTCCCGGTCACGTTCTACAACTCGACCTGCGCGACCCCGATCACAACCACGCCTGATCTGATCGCCGGCGCGACCTTCGACGTGTGCGTCAAGGTCACCCCGCCGACGACGGCCACTGACGGCACGTCGAGCACGTCCATCGTGACCGCGGCCTCGGCCAGCTCGACCGACAATGCGTCCGCGTCGATCACCACCATCGCGGTCACCGTCGACACGCTCCTCGTCGACGAGGACAGCCACGCGAACGACCAACCGCCGTCGGCATCAGCGCCGGAAACCCTTCCGTACTACGACAACGCGCTGACGAGCGCCGGCATTGCGCACGACATCTGGGACCTCGACAAGAACCCGACGCTTCCGATCAAGTACATGGAGGCGTTCAAGAACATCGTGTGGTTCACGGGCGTGAGCTACCCGGGCCCGATCCTTCCATACGAGCGCAGCCTTGCCGCGTACCTCGACAACGGCGGGCACCTCATGCTCTCCGGCCAGGACCTACTTGATCAGGCCGCGGGCACGACCGACTTCGTCCACAACTACCTGCATGTCACGTGGGACGGCAGTGAGGCGCAGAACGACAAGGCGACGAATGCGTTCCACAGCGTGCCTGGCAGCATTTCCGACGGCCTGGGAGTGGTCAACCGCGACCCGGTCCTCGGCACGCCGTTCATGGATGAGTTGACGTTGAACGGCACCGCTACGCCGGTCTATACCGACGACGCCGGCAAGACCGACGCCCTCAGTTTCAGCGGCACCTACAAGGTTGTCTTCATGGCGTTCGGTTTCGAGGAGTACGGGACGGCGGCCGACAAGACGGCCGCGATCACTCGCATCTTCAACTTCTTCGCGTCGTAATCGATTCGACGTTCGTCACCGGGGTCGGCAGTGCGCCGGCCCCGGTTTCTTTTGCCCGCGTACGATCAGACGCATGACGCGCGCGTGCGTCATGGTGGCGGCGCTGCTTCTACTTGCGGCGTGCGGTGAATCGCAGCCGGCCGCGCACGCTGCCGGCTCCGCGGTCAACGTCACGGGCGTGCTCGACCGCAGTCCTCTGCCGACCTGCCCGACCGATGAGCCCTGCGATCCGCCCGCCGGCATCGCCATGCTGATCTTCAGCACCCCGAGCGGGGCGCAGGTCAGGGCGTCGGTGGGCGGCGATGGACATTTCGCAGCGCACCTCGACCCAGGCCGGTATTCGATCCAGGCTGCGCCACCGCCCTTCCAGGGGCGCGTCGAGCCGTCGAGCATCGACGTGCCGGAAACGGGAACGGTCTTCCTTCGCCTTCACATCGCCAGACCTTCTTAACAATCGCTTCGCGGGTACTCGAAGAATCGCCGAGGTTTTAGCAGTGTGCCTCCAGCCGAAGAAGCAGCCGCGGCCGAGCAACCGCATGACAGCGGCACGATCGAAGCCACCAAGGTCCTGATCGTCGAGGACCACCGCGTCGTCGCGGAGGGGCTGGCGGCGCTGATCAACGATCAGGACGACATGCATGTGGTAGGCAACGTCGGGACGGTTGGCGATTGTGTTTCGGCCGCCGCCGACGTCGACCCCCACGTCGTGCTGCTCGACTTCCGGCTCCCCGACGGCAGCGGCCCTGACGCCGCGGCCGCGATCCGGAGCATCCGTCCCGCGGCGAAGATGATCTTCCTCACGCGCGAGGACACCGACGCGGCACGGTTCGCCGCCGTGCAGTCCGGCGCCAGCGCGTTCCTTCACAAATCGCGCGCAGCGGCCGAGGTGGTTGCGGCCATCCGCGACGTCGCTCGCGGCAAAATGCTGATCACTCCACGAACCATCGCGACGCTGCTTGCAAAGCGCCGCTCGATCGAGGCTCAGCTCGAGCGACTGACTCCGCGCGAGAAGGAGGTCCTTCGACTCATGGCCGAGGGTTATCCGAGCCGGTCGATTGCGGCGGAACTGGGCATCAGCTACACGACGATCCGCACGCACATCCGCAGCCTCGGCTCCAAGCTGGCGGTGCACTCCAAGCTAGAGGCCATCGTCAAGGCCCGCGAGCTCGGGCTGATCAACTAGCGGCGCGAGCCGGTTGACGGCGCCTGCGCGGGCGCTGCCGGTGCGGGAGATAGGACCGGTCGCCGACCCACTGCGCCGGCGGCGCGAGCAGGTACTGCGCCATCTGGTTGAGTGCGGATGCGTACTTCATCCGGAAGTGGCTGAACTTCTCCCATGCTGCATTGCCGTCGTGGATGTCGTATCCGGCAGCGCGCAGCCGGACGATCGCGGCGGTGTACTCGGATCTCTCGATGATCGGGTTTGGGTCGATCTCCAGCCGAAACACCCACGCGAGATCTTCAACCAGGTGATTGCCGACGGTGAACATGAGCTTCGCCGACCCCTTCGCCGGGTTGTCGGTCGAAGACATGATCAGCGCGGCGGAATCCATCACGGCGCCGAATGAGTTGATCCACGCCTCGTTGTCATGGCTGGATCGGAAATAGACGAGCAGCGGATACGCAAGGTGGCTTTCAAGCACCATGGCCGACCACTTTCGCCATTCGTCGAACGTCTCTTTCAGCGTTCCGTTCATCGTGGGGTCCGCGGCGGTCTCGAGCAGCTGCACGGCCGAAGGCGGAGCTCCCGCGAGTGCATCGAGCGCGATCACGGCTTCTTCGCGTGAGCGGAACGCGTTGTACAGCTCGAACAGCAGAGTGATCGCGAGTGCGGCGACGACGACGCCGGTGATGCTCTCGAGGATGATCACCAGGCGGGCGAAGCCCTGCTCGGGGACGAAGTCTCCGTAGGAGAGCGGCACCAGTGTGGTTGCCGACACGTAGAAGGACTCCAGGAAGTTCTGGAGCGGCGGGTGGAACTCGAGGTCCATGCCGTCGATCACCAACGCGTAGCCCGTCATCAACGCCAGGCCCCAGAGCAGGAACAGCGTCAAGAGAGCGATCGGGCCGAACGCTGCAAGCCGGGCCTCGCTGCGATCGAGCCGTGAACCGCGGTTGAGAACCCATTTCCAGACACTCCAAAGCGGGCGGACGACCGTGCGCGCGAGCTGGACCTTACGGATGGACGGTCGCGGAAGGACGACCGACTGGAAAAGGTCGTAGAAGGTCACGCCGAGAATGGCGAGACCGAGGATCAGTTCAGCGACTCCTATGGGTCTCATGGGTTAAAGAGTGAACTTCGACTGGGCCGCCGCATATTTCGCCTCGTCCTTGCGGAAGCTGTCAGCATCGAGGCCGAGCGTGCGCGAAACGTGATACGCGAGCCACTGCAGCGCCACGACGTTCACGATAGGCGCGAGCACCTCGTCGACGTCAGACGCCGGCGCGAACGAAAGTACTGTCGCTCCGATCTCGCGAAGCGCCGCCTCGACCTCGCCGAGGCGGGATTCTGACGGGCCTGCCTGCCTGATGAGCACGACAGGCGCCCCAGTCTGGATGCTGATCAGCGGCCCGTGCAGGACACCTTCGACGTCGTGGCCTTCGGCGCTGACAAGATGCGTGGCCTCGCGCAGCTTCAGCGCTCCTTCCAGCGCGGTCGGGCGTGCGGGCCCGCCACCGACGAAATGTGTGACCGGCCGGAACTCGATGTCCTTGACCTGCGCCGCGATCTGTTCGCCACGATCCACCGCACGCCCGACCTGGTTCGGCAGATCGTTCAGCTGGCCTTTCCACGGGACGTCACCGATCGCAACCGCGATCTGTGCGATGCGCAGGATCGCGGCCGTGTGGCTCGCCGTGTGCACAGGCGATTTTTCCTGCGCGACCGTGTAGACCACGCCCTCGCCTTCCATCGTCGAACCTTCACCGGTGATGGCGATCCAGTGCTCCGACATGGCCGCAAATCCGTCGAGCGCGCCACGGCTGAAGCGCTTGCTGCCGCGATGGCTGAGCAGGATCAGGCCGTCATCCGCGCGCATCGCCGGCGGGTAATTCGCGAACTCGAAGGCGCGCACCGCCCACGCATCAAAGCCGGCGCTGCGCAGCATGAACTGCCCGACCAGGGCACCGTGATAGCTGGTGCCGGTGCCGACGAGGAAGATTCGATGGCTGCCTTTGAGCCGAGCGGCGGCGCGGGCCGCGGAATCGTCGCTGAGAAGTCGCGTCAGCTCGGCGGGCTGACTCTCCAGCGTTGCCTTGAGATAGGCGCC
Source organism: Candidatus Dormiibacterota bacterium (assembly GCA_035689585.1). Taxonomy (GTDB): domain Bacteria; phylum Chloroflexota; class Dormibacteria; order Dormibacterales; family Dormibacteraceae; genus 40CM-4-65-16. The sequence goes on along the minus strand of DASSLJ010000105.1, from coordinate 6,421 downwards.
CGCCTCATGCGGATCGGTCACTCGGACCGCGCGGGAAGAGAGTTCTTGCGGAGCCCGTCGAGTATCTCTTGCTGGCGCTTGAGCATCTCGCGGCTCTGCCTGAGGATCTCCAGCTGCTGGACGTTGATCGCGTGCAGGGTCGTGAGCGTGAGGTGGTCGGCTTCGGCGCGCGCATCCTGTGCCTCACTGATGACGTTCTGACCGACGATGATGATCGGCAGAAGGACCAACTGCAGGAAGGTCTGACTGATCAGGACGCTCAACGCCGTGAGAAACGCGTTCTGCGTGATCACGGCAACGGCACCGCCGATGGCGATCAGGGTGAAGAGGTACGCGGCCCACATCGTGCCGACGCTCCTCGTGACCGTGACGGCAAGCCACGTGTTGAACCGTCCGACGGTGCCGGCTCCATGCACGGTCTGCGCAACGGAGCGCGAGGTGACGAGCTTGGGCTTGTGCTCGGTCGGCGCCTCTTTTGCCTTCTCGTAATTGAGGCGATGCTGCGGACTCGAGATCCGGCGCTCGACACGGGGTGGGGGCTGGGGCGGCTGCTCCATGTGGCCGCATAAAGCTAAGACAATTTCAGGATGACGAAACAAGTTTCTGACCCCGTCAGAACCGTGATGGCCGTGCGCGAATTCGACGACCGCGAGCTGCCCGAAGACGTCGCGAGGCGGATCGTCGAAGCCGCTTACCTGTCGGCAAGCGCCTCGAACGTCCAGCCGTGGCATTTCATCCTGGTCCGAGACCGCGCGTCGCTGCGGAAGCTTGGGTCACTGGTCCGCACCGGACCGTACATCGCCAACGCGGCGGCGGCCGTGATCGTCGCCTATGAGAAAGAAAAGGGGCCGTTCGGGATCTCCGACGGCAGCCGGGCGATCCAGTCGATGATGATCGCCGCCTGGGCGGAAGGCGTGGGTTCGAACTGGACAGGATTTGCGGGTCGCCTGGAGGCCGTCCGTGAGGAATTCGGCCTGCCCGAGTCGTACGACGTACTCGCAGTGGTGCCGCTCGGCTACCCGAAACGGCACGTGGCCGGCAAGAAGAAGCGCAAGCCTTTCAACCAGGTCGTCTCAGCGGAGCGGTTCGGGCAACCACTCTGAAAGGCGCGTCGAGCACGGCGAACAGCACGATTCCGATAGCGGTCGCGGACACGATGTAGACGGGCCAGGGCCCGAGCAGGTCGAGCAGCGTCGCGGTCGGCGGTTTGCTGCGCAGGTAGAGGTAGTTCGACATCGTCAGCACGTCGACGATCCCGACGACAGCTGCGTAAGCGAGCGTCAGGCCGGCGACCCGCACCGCCGCCCAGGGCCTCGGGTGCAGGCGCATACCGACGACGAGCAGCAACGCGGCGCTGACCACGCCGCCGTGCGCGATGTAGTACTGCCAGTACGGATAGCTCGGGAAGTGCTGCGGAAGGTCCGGCGTGAGCAGCGCCTGGACGGTTCCGGCGAGCCCCCAGAAGTACGTGATCTCGACCAGCAGCCGGTTCTGCGTCCACAGCGCGGCTGCGGCGATGAAGATCGCGACGTCGCAGAGCTGCAGGGGCAGCGACTGGGCGAGCCGGCTGCCGGGCACGCCGCCGGCGAGCAGGTAGACCCACCAGCTCACCTCGTCGATGACAAGGACGGCGGCCAGGATCTTGAGCCACCGACCTGGCGAGCTTCGGCCGGCAACCATCAGCGCGATCGCCGCGACCGCGATCACGCCAAGCGCGATCACATGCTCCGGCGCAAGCAGATCATTCATCGCATTCGGGTGTCACGCCTAAGCGGTGAAAGCGCGACCGGCGCGGTGCAAACCAGCGGTAGGCGGCTTCCTCGACAGCTGCGATCGGACGCAACCGGTACGGCAGCGCGATCAGCTTCCATCCGCCACCAAGCTCGTCGAGCACGCGGTTGAGCGCGGCGGCGCCCTGGAGACGATTACCGCGCGCGTCGACCGTCCACGCCGCGCGGTCGGCCTCCGCTCGAGTGATGCCGCAGCGCTCGAGCGCACCCGGCTTCTGCGAGGCGATGGCCAGCACACGGCCAGCCCGGTCGCGCCGGCGCACCCAGCGCGCCACGCGCGTGCAAACGCCTCAAGTCCCGTCGAAGAGAAGGACGAGGCGCTCTGATTCTTCGGCTATGCCGACAATCTAGCCGAGAACCGGCCGGTGCCTCGCGAACCGCAGCCCGAACAGCGCCAGCTGCAGGCACGCCGTGACCCCGAGGATCCAGCGCACCTCGATGGCAGTCGGGTCCATCGGTCCAACCATCAGCGTGTATGGAACCCACCCGACGAAAAGCACTGCCCAGAGCAACAGGTTGACGACGGTGAGAGCTCGCATCGCTTCACTGCGGTAACGCGGAGGCGCCGGGGCACACCCGGCGCCTCGCTCACGAAGACGGTGGCTAGCCGATCGCGGGCCGCCGTGCAGCCGCGGGCAGCTCCACCTCCTGCGTCTCGTATTCCTGCGTGTGGTCGTACGCCTGGCGGCTCTTCAAGGCCAAGGTGGCGATGAAGCCGATCACGCAGCACAGCAGGATGTACGAGCTGATGACGTACGGCGCCTTGGTCGGGAAGGGCGATTTGAAGGTCGCCCCGAGGATGTCGAACTTTCCGGCCCACAGCCCCGTCGCGATGTATGGTGCCGGGCCGCCCGCGATGATCGACGCGAGTTGATAGCCGAGCGACGCGCCGCTGTAGCGCAAGCGGCCGGTGAAGCTTTCCGCGATAAGCGAGGCCTGCGGTCCGTATTGCATGTCATGCGGGATCAGCGACAGCGCGATCACGATGAAGACCGCCACCGCCGCTCCGGCGGCGAAGAGCCCGAAGTAGATGTAGCCCCAGATCGCCATCACGACGATCCCGGCCAGATAAACGGTCTTGCGGCCGACCTTGTCCGACAGCCATCCGAAGAGCGGGATGCTGATGAACGAGATCAGGCCGGCGACGCTCACCGCCCACGTCAGGAAAGGCTTGCTCTGGTGAGCCGCGACGGCGCCAAAGGTGAAGACGAAGACGGTGAAGATGTAGAAGGGCGCCTGCTCCGGCATCCGCAGCAGCGCGCTGAGGAGGATCTCGCCCCAGTTGCGACGGACGACCTCTCGCACCGGCGCCTGCTCGATGCGGTTCTGGGCGACGAGCGCCTGGAAGACCGGCGTCTCGAGGATTCCGAGTCGGATGTAAAGGCCGATTCCGACCAGGATGATGCTCAGCAGGAACGGGATGCGCCAGGCCCACGACTCAAAAGCTGCGGTGCCCGCCAGGGTCACGGTGGCGGCGACGACGCCGTTCGAAAGGACAAGCCCAATCGGAACACCGAACTGGGGCCAGCTTCCGAGCCAGCCTTTGCGTTTCTGGCTGCCCCACTCCATCGCCATGAGCACCGACCCGCCCCACTCCCCTCCGACGCCGATCCCCTGGAGGAGACGCAGAGCGACCAGGATCACGGCGGCCCACAGACCGAGGGTGTGGTATGTCGGCATGACGCCGATCAAGAACGTTGCGACGCCCATGGTCAGGAGCGTTGCGATCAGCGTCGCCTTGCGGCCGATACGGTCGCCGTATGTGCCGAAGATCCAGGCGCCGATGGGCCGCGCGAGGAACCCTGCGAAAAAGATCGCGTAGACGTTCAGGGTTCCCGCGAGCTGGTCGGACTTCGGAAAGAAGAGCTTGGCGAAAACGAGCGCCCCGGCGGTGCCGAAGAGGAAGTAGTCGTACCACTCTATCGACGTCCCGACGGTGCTCGCGACGACCGCCTTGAGCATGTTTCGCCGCCGTTCATCCGGCGGCATGGCATCAAGAACCGACGCACGAGTAGTGCTGGCCATAATTTCGCGTCCCCCCAAAATCGGCCTGGAAAAGGCCGTCAGCTACTTACTTCTTTAGCACTTTTTGGGTTTCTTTGCTGGCGGCCCGCCTCCCAGCGCGCTTCCGCCTCGCCGATCGGCGTGCTCGGTGGCCCGTTGCGGAACGGCCATATCTCCTCGGCGATCCGGCGCCAGTTCGCGGTCGCGTGCAGGCTCCCGAGAACGGCGTAAAGGCCGAGATTGATGCGCTGCATGATCACGTACTCACGCGGCACGTCGGAGTACGGCGCCAGGGGACCGCGAGCGTCGAAGAACCGGCGCACGATCGCGCTGGCGTACTCGGGGGTGAGCGTCATCGGCGCGTCCTGCAGGACTGTGCCGTAGAACTGGCCGAACCTGTCGACGACGATGTCCGTGCCGACGGGCGCACCGGCCTTCAGAAACCCGGCCTTCTCGAGCGAGGCGCGGAACGCTTCGTAATCCTTCTCGATGACCAGGAATCGCACGGCGTCGATGAGCGGTGCGAGGTCCTCGTCGGTGAACAGCTTGGTCAGCCCGAAGTCGAGGAACGTGACGCGGCCGCCGCGGTGGAACAGGTAGTTGCCGGGGTGCGGGTCGCCGTTGAACGCGTGCAGCCGGTAGAGGCTTCGGAACACGAACCGGTGGATCGTCTCGGCGGCGAGGTCGCGCTCGTGCTGCGACCACGTGAGGAGGTCGTCAAACGACGAGCCGGAGACCAGTTCGGTCGTGAGCACGCGCGAGGTGCTCAGCTCGGGGACGACGTGCGGAACGCGGATCACCGGATGGCCGTCGTAATAGGTCGCGAACATCTCCTGGCTTTGGGCCTCGCGCACGTAGTCGACCTCTTCCTTCAGCCGCTCGGCGACCTCGTCGACGAACGAGCGGGTGTCGAGACCTGGAAACGCAGCCGCCACGACCCGTCGCAGCAGCCCGACGTTGCGCAGGTCGGAGGTGATGCTGCGCGCGATGCCCGGGTACTGCACCTTGACCGCGACGGCGCGACCGTCTTTTGTGATCGCGCGATGAACCTGGCCGATCGAGGCGGCCGCAAACGGAAGCGCGTCCCACTCGGTGAAGACTTCCTCCGGTCCTGCGCCGAATTCTTCTCGGATCACGGTCGCCGCCAGCTCCGGCGTCATCGGCGGCGCTCTGTGCTGGAGTCGCGACATCGCCGCACGAAACGTCAGCGGCATGTCCTCGTAGATGTAGCTCGCCATCTGACCAAGCTTCATCAGCACGCCCTTCATCGCACCGAGCTCTTCCGCGACGTCATCGGCGGTGCGGAACGCGAGATCGTGACGAAGCTCTTTCCGCCGCTCGACGGAGGCGAAGACCAGGCGCGGCGACCGCGCGATGTAACGCCCGCCTATCCTCAATGCGAGCCGCGCGAGCACTGCACCTCGAGCGACGCGCGACTGGCGCATCGCCACGGCGGTGTTTGCGCTCACGCTCTCATGCGCAGCTCGATTCGCTCCCGGGCCTCGACGACGCCCGGCAGAGATTCGAATGCGAGATCGAGGGCGCCGAGGAGCTGACGCACGGGTTCGCGCTCCATCAGCTCGGCCGGCGGCATCGCGAAGCCGTACATGTCGCGCGCCCATTGCGGGAGCGTGCCGACCGCGACCTGCCCGAGGTCGTTCCACAGGTCACGCGTTTCGGCGTCGAGGTCGGGCGGTTCAAGCACGATGCCGATCGCTTCCTTCGCCGCCGGCGTCGCTCGACGAAGCTCGACCGACTCGAGGTATCGCCTCAGCGATGCGACCGTCGTGGGCACGTCGTCACGCGGGACGCCGACGATCTCGGCGAAGCGGACCATCTCGGCCACGTAGCGGTCGGCGTCGGCGTCGTTGAGCGTGCGGCCGTAGCGCTGAACGACGTCGACCACCGAGTCCACCATCCCGGCGTGGACCCAGAGCAGCAGCGACGGGTCTTCCGCGCTGTAGGGAAGGCCGGTCTCGGGATCTGTGCCCCTCACGTGGACGTGAACTTTGCGCACCCAGGCGGCCGCTTCGAGCGCGGATTTCGTATCGCCATACGTGGTGGTGAGGACGTAACCGCTGGTCGCCGCCAGGCGGCCGAACGGGTCCTGCTTCCACGTGCTGTGCTGGGCAACGCCGGCCATCGCGAGCGGGTGCAGGGCCTGGATCATGAGCGAGCGCATGCCGGCGAGCGGGAAGCAGCGATCGCGGTTGACCCGCCAGACGACGCTTTGGGGGCCGAACAGCCCATCGTCTGCGGGATGCTCGGGGACTGCTCGCGCGTAGGCCTGGGCGAGCGCTTCCAGTGGGCTGCGACGCGCGGTTTCCACACCGCGAGGATACGGGGCGCACTTATCGGATAGTCCGGACTATCCGGGTGTTGCGCGGGTCAAATGCACGGATAGTCGCGCCTATCCGTGTGTCAGCCGGTTAGGCCAGCACCTCCTGCCGCTGCGACAGGTGCTCGATCGCCTGCGAACGGATCTCGGCGAAGCCGCCCGCCAGGCCCTTGCGCAGGATTCGCGCGCAAGCCGCGGCCGAGTACAGCCGCGGGATGAAAACGAAGTCTGCGCCCTCCTCGTAGAAGTGCAGCGCCTGAGGAATGTGATCCGTGGTCAGCACCACGCG
>DASSLJ010000104.1:0-6530 GCA_035689585.1 Candidatus Dormiibacterota bacterium | reverse complement strand
GAGCCGAAGCTGGAACCCGTCGTGGCGGCCAACGGCGACGACAAGGCAAACAAGAAGAACCGGAAGCGGCCTGCCGTCCTGAGCGAAACTGAACCGGTGGCGGTCGCAGATCTAGAGTCGAAGTCCGAAACGCCAGCCGATAACTGATGGACGAAGCGGAACGCAGGGGTATCGCCGACCGCCGGCGCGCCGGCCGGCTCGTCGTACCGTCCGAGCAGGCGCCGGCGGACCGGATGCTGCTCGAGCGCAGCGCCATCGAGGAGCTCAGCCACCACGCGGATCCGTGGCGCGTGCTGCGCATCCTCTCCGAGTTCGTGGAGGGTTTCGACGCCCTCAACGAGGTCGGACCCGCGGTCACGGTCTTCGGCTCGGCGCGATCGCGGCCCAACGATCCCTATTACGTCGCCGGCAGGCAGCTGGGACAGGCGCTAGCCAACAGAGGATTCGCCGTCATCACGGGTGGCGGCCCGGGAATCATGGAGGCCGTCAACCGCGGATGCCATGAGGCGGGCGGGCTGTCGGTCGGCTGCAACATCGAGCTGCCCCATGAGCAGTCGCTCAACAGGTACGTCGACCTCGGCGTCGAGTTCCGCTATTTCTTCGTGCGCAAGAACATGTTCGTGAAATACGCACGCGGTTTTGTGATCTTCCCCGGCGGCTTCGGCACGCTCGATGAGCTCTTCGAATCGCTGACACTCGCCCAGACCGGCAAGATCGAGCACTTCCCGATCGTGCTGTTCGGGTCGCCGTACTGGCAGGGCTTGCTCGACTGGCTCAAGGAGCACGTGCTCGCCGCCGGAGCAATCGCGCCCGAGGACCTGAACCTGATGACGATCACCGACGACCCGGAAGAGGCGGCCGAGATGGCGACGCGACCGTTGCCGATCCACGTCGAAGAGCCGCGTGAGCAGACCGGCGAACCGAAGAGGGACCCGCAATAGGTCCTCTCGACCTGTTCTTCTTGACCGACGGCGGTCAGAACGCCGATTCGATCGCCTCGCGCATCGCATCTTTCATCGACGGCGCCACGAAATCGCTCGACGTCGCCATCTACGACCTCCGCCTAGACGCCTCGCCCGAGACGGCGCTTCTCAACTCCTTCCAGGCCGCCATCAAGCGCGGCGTCGCTGTGAGGCTCATCTTCAACCAGGACCACGCGCTCGCCATCCCGGAGCCGCCCCCACCGGAGATCGACTGGCAGTTCGTCGATCAACTCCGCGCCGCCGGCGTGCAGATCAAACCCGTACCGGGCATCCCCGATCTGATGCATCACAAGTACGCGGTGCGAGACGGCGCCGCGGTGTTGACGGGTTCGACCAACTGGACCAACGATTCGTGGAATCGCGAGGAAAACGTGATGCTCACGATCCAGTCCGAAGAGATCGCGCGCGACTACGCGGTCAACTTCGAGGGCCTCTGGGAGAAGCCGGTGGTCGCACTTTCAGGTCGTGTCTCGTCGGGATGGTCACAGCTGACCGACGGGACACAGATCCGGCCCTACTTCTGTCCGGGTCGTGCCCTCAAGCTCGTGCACGCGATGTCGCGCTCGCTCGCGTCGGCCGAGAAACGCATACGAATCTGCTCCCCGGTCATCACCTCCGGCCCGATTCTCGGCACGCTCGCGGAGATCTGCCAGGAGCGGAAGATCGACGTAGCCGGCGTCTACGACGCGACGCAGATGGACGAGGTCCACCAGCAGTGGTCCGGTGAGACAGCCGCGGCCTGGAAGATCGAGGCGTTCCGGTGCATCACGGCGTCGGCGCCTTTCGGCGGCAAGCATTCGACGCCCTACGCCAAGGGCTCGGTCCACGACTTCATGCACGCGAAGATGCTGGTCGCCGACGATTACGTGTATGCCGGAAGCTTCAACCTTTCCCACAGCGGCGAGAGCAACGCCGAGAACGTGGTCCAGTTCGAGAGCGCGGCGCTCGCCGACCAGTGCGCGGCTTACATCGACCAGGTCGCGGCGCGCTACGGGGGCGCGCCCGTGAAGGTGACCTAAACGAACCGAGCGCGAGTCGCCTGGCTGGCGGCTGCCGCGGTGGCGGTGGTCGCGGTCGCGATGCTGTGGTACGCGCCGCGCCTGAGTGCGCCCACCGGCACGCTGGTCGTCGTTGGAGCGGGTCGCTCCGCGACGTCTCTCAACTCGATGACGCTGTCGGTGCACGAGTCCGGTGGATCGTGGATCCAGGTGGGAACGGTATCGGGCAGCATTCCGGCTGCTCCGGAACAGCGTCAGCTGGTCCAAGTCGCGCTGCGTGTCGGGAATTACGACGAGGTGCGCGTGGGCGGCGCGGTGCAGCGCGTGTCGCTCACGATCACATCGGGACTTGTCGCGCCGCTGCTGCTCGGAGTGGACGCGGGCGAGCTCGCGACCGGCGGCGTCTACGCCGGAAACGACGACGTGAACCTGGGCCTCGGCGAGCTGTCGGGCAAGTTCGTCGCGATGCCGGCCTTCTCGCTCGTCAATCAACGCGGTGAGCCCATCGACAACACGAGCATCGCAGGCCGCGACATTGTCATCGCCGCGTTCCATACGACGTGTCACGAAACCTGCCCCCTCTACACGGCGCTGTTCCTGCAGCTGGCCAAGCGGCTTCCTGCGACAGCGGGACTGCTCGAGGTCACCACTGATCCGGGCACAGACACGCCATCGACGCTCGCGACATACGCGAGGCAGGTCGGAGCGTCATGGACGTTTGGGACCGGTACGGCCGAACAGCTGCAGAGCTTCTGGAAGCCCTTCGACGTCGAGCTCTCCGCCCTCGACGCCCACACGTCGACACTGGTGCTCGTCGACCGCCACGGTTTTGTCCGGCTCGTCTATCGCGGCGTGCCCAAGGTCGGCAGCGACATTCCGGGCCAGCTCACGACGCAGCTCAGCTCACGTGGCCTTTACGAGCTCGGCTCGGGCGGCGACGGATGGGGATCGCCCGATGTGCTGCAGGCGCTCACCACGATCGGCGGATCGGAGACGACGCCGCAAACCGCCGGAGGAGCCGCCGCGATGTTCAGGTTGCTGGCGTCCGATGGCACGAGCGTCAACCTCGCCGACTACAAAGGCGAGCCCCTCGTCATCAACTTCTGGGCGAGCTACTGCCCGCCGTGCAAAGCCGAGATGCCGCTGCTCGACCAATCGGTCGGCCCGCAGTCGGGCGCTCGCCTGGTCCTCGTCAACGAAGGCGACAGCAGCTCATCAACACGGGCATTTCTCGAGAGTGTCGGGATCCATCGGACGGCGCTGCTCGACTCCGACCTGACCGTCGGCCATTCGTACGGCATCTTCATGCTGCCGATGACGATCTTCGTGCGGGCGGACGGGACGATCGATCGCCGGCAGGTCGGCCAGGTCGATCCGACCGTGCTCTCGGCCGAATTGTCGAACCTTACCGCTAAGTAGACTCGTCCCTGTTGGTCTCACCCGCGCTGTTTCGCCGCCTCGCCTTCGTGACGGCTGCATTCGCCTACCTCCAGATCGCGCTCGGAGGCGTCGTGCGCGTCACCGGCTCAGGCCTGGGCTGTCCCGACTGGCCGCTGTGCCACGGCCGCCCTTACCCGCCGGCGGACATCCACTCGATCATCGAGTACTCGCACAGGACGGTTGGCACGATCACCGGCGTTCTCGTGATCGCGACGGTGATCCTTGCGTGGGTCGTCTTCCACAAGACGCGCCCGATCGTCGCGATCGTGGCCACGGGATCGCTGGTGGCGATCGCCGCCGAGGGTGGCCTCGGCGCAGTCGTGGTTGCTCAAGAGCTTGCGCCGTGGCTCGTGCTCGTGCACCTTGCGCTGGCGATGCTCATCCTCGGGTGTCTCATCGCGACCGCGATTCTTTCTCTTCCCGCGTCGCGTGGCGTGACGGCCGTCCGGTCGCCGGCCCTGCTTGGTGCGGCCGCGACGTACGTATTGCTGTTGACGGGTTCGACCGTCGTCGCGAGCAACGCGGACCGCCAGTGCCACACGTGGCCGCTGTGCGGCGGAGGGTTCGCGCTCGATTTTTCTGGCGCCAACGCGTTCACGATGCTCCACCGCGGCTCCGTGGTCGTGTTGGGTGCGTTGATCGTCTACGTCGCGGTCCGGGCGATGCGCGATGCGGCCCTGCGTCCGGTGGCGCTTGCAACGCTGATCGTGTTGGCACTCCAGATCGCGGTCGGCGCCGGCGCTGCGGTGACTGACGACGCGCTGTTCAACGGTCTCCATGTCGCGATCGCGACGCTCGTCTGGGCGGGGATGCTGTCGATCGCCTTGCTGACTCTTGCACGCGCGGACGCGGAGCCGGCCCTCGGGCATCTCGCGGTCGACAAGAGACCCGCGTGAGCGCGGTCACCACGCCGGCCGAGGTAAGCGCGCCGGCCGCCGGACTTCGCGACTACCTGAGCCTGCTGAAGCTGCGCATCGTCGCGCTGCTCGACGCGACGGCTTTGGGCGTGATGCTGCCGGCCTCGCATGGGCATCCGCGCCTCGAGGCGGTGGCGGCGTGTTTCGTCGGCCTCACACTTGCGGCCGGCGGCGCCCACGCGATCAACATGTGGTTCGACCGCGACATCGACGCGGCGATGACGCGCACCAGCCGGCGACCGCTCCCTGCGGGCCGGATCCCGCCATGGCATGCGCTGCTGCTCGGTGTCGCGCTGAACGCGGTCGCATTCGTCGTCATGTGGGCGTACGCTAACCCGCTCGCCGCGGCACTGACGCTTTTCGGCGCGGCGTTCTACGTCTTCGTCTACACGATGTGGTTGAAGCGCTCGACGCCGCAGAACATCGTGATCGGCGGCGCCGCCGGCGCCGTGCCGCCGCTCGACGGATGGGCGGCCGCATCGGGACGGCTCGATCTGACCGCCCTCTCGTTCTTTGCCGTGGTGCTGTTCTGGACGCCGCCACACTTCTGGGCCCTCGCGCAGCTGATCAAGGCCGACTACGCGCGGGCGAACATCCCGATGCTGCCGGTGGTCGCAGGCGAACGGACCGCCAAGAGGCAGAGCATCGTTTATGCGCTTCTTGCCGCGGCAGCGAGCCTCGTGCCGTTCTTCACCGGAGCCGCGGGCTCGGTGTACCTCGCCGGAGCGCTCGTGCTCGGCATCGGGCTCGTGGGCATCGTGGTGCTGGATCTCGAGGGACGGCGATGGACGCGCCGGGTGTTTGCATACTCGCTCGTTTATCTCGCGCTGCTGTTCACGCTGTTCGCAGCGTCGCCTTTCCTTCCTTGATGCTGGAGATCGTCCGGCTGCACCTCTCGCACATCAACAACTTCAACAACATCCCCGTTCACGGTTTCGTGATCAAGCATCCGCGCGCGGGGGCGATTCTCGTCGACACCGGCGTCGGTTGGGGCGACGAGCGGCTGATCAGGGAGTGGGGCGTCGTGAACCGCCACGCTGCGGACGCGTTGGAGGAGCACGACCTCAGCCCGGTCGACGTGAAGATCGTCATCAACAGCCATCTCCATTTCGACCACTGCGGACAGAACGCCGTCTTCAAGCACGCGCCGTTCTACATCCAGCGCTCGGAGCTCGAGCGGGCAAAGCGCGAGGAGCCGCTGAACTCTAAGTGGTTCGAGTTCGCGGGCGCCCGGTACGAGCTGCTCGACGGCGACGCCGAGATAGCCGAGGGCGTGCGCGTGGTCGCGACGCCGGGCCACACCGTCGGCCATCAGAGCGTCGTCGTCGACGCTGCGGACGGGACAGAGGTGATGATCGGCGACGCCGCATATACCTCCGACATCTACCGCGAGGTCGAGGACGCGGATCTCTCGTCCTGGCCCGGGCAGCACGCCGACCGCAACGCATGGACGGGCTCGCTGCACAAGCTCCACGCGTCCCATCCGCACGCTGTGCACTTCTGTCACGACACGCGCGTCGTCCACGGAGGGTGATGGCGTTCGGACCGCTGGTCGATGCTTCGTGGCTGCGCGACCACATCCACGATCCCGACGTCCGCGTGGTCGACTTCCGTTGGTACCTCCTGGGCCGCCGCGGCCGCGACGAATACATGCGCGGGCACATACCAGGCGCGGTGTTCGTCGACCTCGAAGCGGTGACCGGCGAACAGGGCGGAGGTCGCCACCCGCTGCCCGCCCCGGGGCAGTTCGAGGCCGAGATGCAGAAGGCCGGCGTCGGTGTCGCCTCGCGCGTCGTCGTCTACGACGACGCCACCGTGGCTCCGACGGCGACTCGGCTGTGGTTCCTGCTCGGCTTGTTCGGACATCGCGCGCAGGCGGTGCTCGACGGTGGGCTGCAGGCATGGGCTGGGCCTCTTGAAACCGAGACTCCGGATGTGCGGCGCGGTGATTTCCGTGCCCAGCCCCCGGACATGTCCCGCGTTCTCGATCACGAGGCTGTCGGCCAGGTCCGCGACGTGCCTTTGATCGATGCCCGCACGGGCGAGCGATTTCGCGGCGAGAAAGAGCCGATCGACCCGAAGGCAGGCCACATACCCGGCGCCCTGAATCTGCCTTACACCCAGAACCTCACCCCGGAAGGAAAATTCAAATCGCCGCACGAGCTGCGCCATCAGTTCGCGAGCGTGGGCGC
>DASSLJ010000103.1:0-3976 GCA_035689585.1 Candidatus Dormiibacterota bacterium | reverse complement strand
GCCGAGCGCCACCTTCACGTGCCGGCGCGTGAACTCCGACAGCAGGTAGGTCGGGATGATCGACGCATCCCCGAGCGGCTCGTCCAGAAGCTGCGGCAGTCGCGGAATCAGCGAGAGCATCGTCGACGGCTCGAGCGTCATCTCGTGGTGATCGGTGCCGAGGTGCTGCGCGACAGAACGCGCATAGGACGATTCGTCGAACGACCTCTCGGCGAACCCGACCGAGAACGTCTTCACGTCGACGCCGAGCTGGGTCATCATCGCCGCCACGGCGCTCGAGTCGATTCCGCCGGAGAGAAATACGCCGAGCGGGACGTCCGCTATCAACTCTTTGCGCACCGACTCGCGCAGCACTTGGAGCAGCTCCGCTGAATCGTGATCGAGGTCCCGGCGTCCGTTCCCGGCATTGAGCTGTGGGGACCAGTAGCGCCGCACGTCTGCCGTACCGTCCGGAATCGACCACCGAAGGATGTGCCCCGGTCCGAGCTTGCCGATGCCGCGCACGATCGACCTCGGCCAGGGGACGAACTCGTAGGCGAGATATTCGTCGAGCGCCTGCGGATCGACGCCGCGACGCAGTGAGTGCACGCGCAGAAGCGCCTTCAGCTCCGAAGCAAAGAAGAGGGCGCCGGCGTCGGCGGCGTGATACAGCGGCTTGATTCCCATGCGGTCGCGTGCAAGCAGCACGGTCCGGGTGCGGCGGTCGTGAATCGCGAACGCGAAGATGCCGTTCAGGCGCTCGACGACTTCTTCGCCCCACTCCTCGTATCCGTGGACGAGCACCTCTGTGTCGGACTGCGTCTTGAACGCATGGCCCGCGGCGATCAGCTGCTTGCGCAGCTCGGGATGGTTATAGATCTCGCCGTTCTGCACGATCCACACCGTCTCGTCCTCGTTCGACATCGGCTGATGACCACCAGCGAGGTCGATGATCGAAAGCCGGCGCATCCCGAGGGCGGCGTCGTCGTTCGCAACGAATCCGTCGTCGTCCGGACCGCGATGCACCATCGCTGCGCACATGGATTCGACGGCCGGGCGATGACGCGTCGGGTCTCCCCCCGCCACGCCGCAGATCCCGCACATCTAACGGGCTCTGACTGCGGTTCTCCCGTTCGTCGCGACGGAGCGGGCAGCGCCGCGCTCGATCACCTCGCGCACGACGTACGTCGGCTTGGCCTGCGACTCGTGATAGGTGCGGATGACCAGCTCGGCGAGAAGTCCCATCAGGATGAACTGCACGCCCACGATGACGAGGACAACCGAGAGAAGAAGGAGTGGATTGTTGTGCGCGAACACGTGCGGGGGCGCGATCTTCTGGATCAAAACCACCGCGGCAAGCACCGCCGCAAGGGCCCACAAGCCGAAGGCGGCGAAACCGAAGAAGTACATCGGCTTGGTGGAGTAGCTGCCGAGGAGCTTGACCGTGATCAGGTCGAGCGCAACCCGCGAAGTCCGTGACAGCGAGTACTTCGACTTGCCGTAGGTGCGCGGCCGATGGTTCACAGGAATCTCGGTGATGCGCGCGCCTGTCACCGCCGCGAAGACCGGTATGAACCGATGCATCTCGCCATAGAGCTTCACGTCTTCGATCACCTCGCGCCGGTACGCCTTGAGAGTGCAGCCGAAGTCGCTGATGTGCACGCCCGTGACCCGCGCGATCAGCCAGTTGGCCACCTGTGAAGGAAGCACCCGCGACGCATCATCCTTGCGGTCTCTCCGCCAGCCGCTGACGACGTCGTAACCCTCGTCCAGCTTCGCGAGCAGCTGAGGGATGTCGTGCGGATCGTTCTGCATGTCGCCGTCGAGGAATACGAGCACGTCGCCGCGGCTGTGGTCGATGCCGGCCTGCACGGCCGCAGTCTGGCCGAAGTTCCGGCGAAACCTCACCACCCGCACGCGTGCGTCGTGCGACGCGAGCTCGGCCATCCGCTCCGTCGAACCGTCGGTGCTGCCGTCGTCGATGTAAAGGACCTCGAAGGTGCGGCCGATGCCGGCGAGCACGCTAATGAGCTCTCGATGCAGCGGCTCGACACTGTCGACCTCGTTGTAGACGAGCACGATCACCGAGACCTGCGGTGATTCCGCAGCCAGTTGGCGGGCCATCGGCTCGATTATCCCTTGCTAAGCTCGGGCCCGAATGGCAACCGAGGCGGCCGCCCAGATGGCGGTGGCACCGCGCGAGTCAGCCCGCGTCGAGGCGTGGTGGGTATATCCCGCGATTCCGATGCTGGCCGCCGCGATCGCGTTCGCATGGTTCCTGCACGGGCTGCTGCAGCGCATGTACGGAATGACGAGCGAGTCGTGGGATCTCGCCTACGACCAGCAGGTGATCTGGGGCATCACCCAGGGCGA
Source organism: Candidatus Dormiibacterota bacterium (assembly GCA_035689585.1). Lineage (GTDB taxonomy): Bacteria > Chloroflexota > Dormibacteria > Dormibacterales > Dormibacteraceae > 40CM-4-65-16. The sequence goes on along the minus strand of DASSLJ010000103.1, from coordinate 1,624 downwards.
CTGGTTCTACTCGAGCTTCGCGCGCGCCAATTTCCTCGGCATCCACCTCGAGCTGATATTCCTTCCGATCGCCGCGATCGAAAAGCTGTGGCCGAGTCCGATCGTGCTCGCGATTGTCTCGGCGGCCGGTCTCGCGGCCTCGGGGCCCGCTGCATACCTCTTCTTCCGCGCCATCCTCCCGGCTGACCGCAGAGAGGCCCCGTGGCTTGCGCTCGCGCTGGCGGTGCCGGTTCCGTTCTCGGTCGCCATCCAGGAAGCGGCACGCGATTTCTTCCACCCCGAGAACATGGCGCTACCCTTCGCGCTCGTCGCGGCATGGGCGGGACTGCGCGGAAGACGTGTCTGGATGTGGTCGTTCGTTCTGCTCGACCTGACGTGCAAGGAGGACCAGGTCTACACGGTCGCCGTGCTGGCGCTCCTGATGCGCTCGTACGGCGCGCCGGTCGTGCAGAAGCACTGGCGGTTTCTTGTATACCTCGCGATCTTCTGGTTCCTGGTCGGCACGGGAATCGTGCAGCAGCACCTGCGCGCGCCGAACGGCTACACCGACTTCGTCTATTACCGCTGGCTCATCCACCTCGACCCGAACGTTCCGGTTTCGACGCTGTCGGTCCTGCAGGCGCTGGTCCGGCCTGGAGCGCTCCTGATGCTGGGCGCCGTGATCGCGTCAATGTTCGGGCTTCCCCTCCTCGCACCGCGCTGGCTGCTGCTCGTCATCCCGCCGTATCTCGCGAACGTGCTCAGCGAGCACGTCCCGCAGAACACGCTGAACCTTCACTACATCCTTCTATTGATGTTTCCGCTGATGGTCGCTGGAGGCGTCGGCGGCCGGCATTTCCTGGAGCGCGTGCGACTGAGGCCGGCGATCGCGCTTGCGGCCGCGCTTCCGGCACTGATCCTGGGCTGGGGCTACGGAGGATTTCCGCCGGCCCTGCTCGGGTGGGATTGGGCGTACAGCCGGCCCAACGCGGTGGCACAGCTGCAGGAGGCGGCATCGGTAATCCCCGCGGACGCGCCGGTCAATGCGGACTCGGGGCTGGACGTCTGGCTCGCGAACCGGCCGGTCATCAACGACTTTCCCGACATGCTCGCCGCGGACTGCTACGTGGTCATCGACAACCAGGCGTATTACCACGGCTCTAATACCGACCCGGACAAATACAAAGCCGCGGCCCAGGCGCTTCCGAGCAGCGGGCGGCGGCTTATCTATGACGACGGTCGATTCCAGGTCTGGAGCCCCGTAGGGGATTAACACGTAGGCTTAGGAATCCCCATGGCGGTGGCCACCTCAGTTCGCGAACGCCTGCAGCGGCTGTTCGAGCAGCGGATCGTCATCCTCGACGGCTCGATCGGCGTGCTCCTCCAGCGCAAGGGCCTCGACGAGGCCGGATTCCGCGGCGAGCGCTTCAAGGACCACGCCAAGCTCCTGCGCAACGACGCCGACATCCTCTGCCTCAGCCAGCCCGACATCGTGCTGCAGGTGCATCGCGATTACCTCGAAGCGGGCGCCGACATCATCACGACCAACACCTTCACGGCGACTCGCATCTCGCAAGCCGATTACAGCCTCGAGGACCACGTGTATGAGATGAACCTCGCCGGCGCGCGACTCGCGCGCAAGGCC
>DASSLJ010000102.1:0-4590 GCA_035689585.1 Candidatus Dormiibacterota bacterium | reverse complement strand
TCCGGTTCGCGGTTGCGGAGAAACAGCTCGTGATTCAACGGGTCCGCGCCGCGTGTCGACGGCGCCCCGCCCGTGATCTGGATCCATCGGAAGATGTTTGCCGGCGAATATCCGAGGATCGCGAGCGGGCCGCCCATCGCCTGCGCCGAGAAAGTGGCGCCGCGTGTGTCCTGCCAGAGGATGCAGCGACCGGCCGGCCGGCCGTCGCTGCCTACCGGGACCGTCGACGCGAACTCGCCCGTTATGCCGACGCCCACCGCCTCGTCGCCGGAAACGGCTTTCGACTCGACGAGCGCGCACACGGCGGACCGGAGCAGCTCCCACCATTCGGCCGGGTCCTGCTCCGCGCCACCTCCGGCAGAGTGGTAGGTGCGGATCGCCCGGTGAGTCTGAGCAAGCAATTCACCGCGAAGCGACACGGCGCCGACCTTGAGATCAGTCGTTCCGAGATCGATCGCGAGGACCCAGGGCTCAGTCACCCGCGCTGCTCGGGGCGACCTCGTACATCGCGTCGAGCGCCGCGTTGAACAGCATGCCGAGGGCCTCGTTGCCCGCAGGCGTTCCGCCGAGCCCGTACAAGGCTCCGCTCTTCGGCTCCTCGCGGGGCGGATGCTTGGCGTAGTCGACGGCTTCGCGCAGGTCCGCGATGAACGCCTCGGCTACGCCAGGCGCTGTGTTCGGCCTCGTCACGCAGAAATGCAGCGCCGGCGGAAGGTGCAGCGCGTTGAGCCTCCATCCCCGCGCGATGAGGAAATCGTTGACGTGGTAGATGTTCAGCTCGCGTGCGCGAAATGCGACGAGGAAGGTCGGATCGCCGATGACCTCGAGCTCGGCTATTGAGTCAACGCCCTTGCGAATCTTGGCGGCGGTTTCGAAGATGGCCGCCGCGACCTCCATGTAGCCCTTCTCACCAAGACTCACCATCGCTGCCCACGTCGCGGCGACGATGCCGCCGGACCGGCTGCCCGACAGCCCTGGCGACAAATAGATCCCGCCGGGCCAATCCGGGTAGTTGAAGTACTGATAGCGGCGCAGCTCGGGATTGCGATAGAGCAAGACGCTCGTGCCTTTGAGTGCGTATCCGTACTTGTGCGTGTCGGCGGAGATCGACGTCACGCCGGGGACGCGAAAGTCGAAGCGAGGTATGGCGTAGCCAAGCCGCTCGCCCCAAGGCAGGATGAAACCGCCCAGACACCCGTCGACGTGCAGGCCGAGGTCGTGATCCTGCGCGATCTCGCCCAACTCTTCGATGGGGTCGATGACGCCATGCGCGTAGTTGGGGGCCGAGCCGACGAGCGCGACGGTGTTCGCTGTGACGTTGCGCCGGACCCATTCCAAGTCAACCCGCCAGTCGGCGGCAAGCGGTGCCACCAGCATCTTGATTCCGAGCAAATGCGCAGCCTTGTGCAGCGCGACGTGCGCCGTGGCCGCGACTATTACCTCGGGTTCTGTGATTCCCTTCTCGGCGCGCGCGCGGTCGCGGTAGACGAGCATCGGGTTGATCAGGCTCTCGGTGCCGCCAAAAGTCACCACGCCGCAGACCTGGCCGTCGCCATGAAGCATCGACGCGGTCATGGCGACGATCTCAGCCTCTAGCTTCGTGGCGCTCGGATACATGTCGCGCTGGAGCACATTGGCGTGCGCGAACAGGCGGAATACCTCCGTCAGGAAGGCGTAGTGGTCGTGATCGCCGTGGTAGATCGATCCGGAGACCCGGCCGGCATCACCGATACGGTCCTCTTCGCCTGACATCGTCGCGAGCTCTGCGAGGATGCTGCGACGGTCGCGGCCCTCGCGCTCGAGGCGGCGGTACGTCTTGAATCGCTCGCGGTATGGATAGAAATCGATCAGCGCGCCATCGTCGTCCGCACTCATCTCGGCGCCAGCTTAAGCCGTCGTGGCGGACGCGATGAGGGCCGGGCGGCCCGATCGGAGACGGGCTAGGCGACCTTGTCGATCGAGGCGCCCCAGCGCTCGTCGATGCGACGGACCTTGTAGATGAGAAACGCGGCGGCCCAGGTGATCACGAACGCTGCCACGATGAAGTAGCCGGCTTTGCCGATGAAGTCGAAATGCGCGATCGAGTCAAAGACTCCGCCGCGCAGGCCGAGCATCTGGACGAGGATCTGGGTCAGCTCGACGAGACCGACGAACAGCGCGATGAACACCGACAGCGACGTCACCGTCAGGTTGTAGAAGACCTTGCGAATCGGGCTCGCAAACGCCCACGAGTACGCGTTGGACATGAAGGCCCCGTCGGCGGTGTCCATGAGCGACATGCCGGCCGCGAAGATCAGCGGCAGCGAGATCACGACCGCAATCGGCAAACCCTGCGCGGCCGCGCCGGCGGAGATCGCGAGCAACGCGACTTCAGAGGCGGTGTCAAAACCGAGACCGAACAGGAAGCCGATCGGATACATGTGCCAGCTCTTGTCGACCAGACGAAAGATCCGGCCGAACAGGCGCGTCATCAGGCCGCCCGCGATCAGCTCGTGCTCGAGGCCGTCCCGGTCGTATTCCCCGCGCCGCATCCGCCTGTAGACGCGGACGATGTCGAGGAGGATGAACAGGTTGAAGATGCCGATCGCGACGAGGAAGCCGCCGGACACGAGCGTTCCGACCGCGCCGCCCAGGCTGCGCAGCTCGCCGTTGTCCGCCACCACGCCCTGGACGATCCACTTCACGGCGAGGCCCAACGCGACGGCGATCAACAGGACGACGGTCGAGTGTCCGATCGAGAAGAAAAACCCGACGCCGGCGGGCCTCTTGTCGCTCTGCAGCAGCTTTCGCGTCGTGTTGTCGATGGCGGAGATGTGGTCGGCGTCGAAGGCATGGCGGAGGCCGAATGTGTAAGCCAGGCCACCCAGTGCGAGGAACCCGGGATGGTTCGCGGCGTAGGTCAAGAGCAGGCCCCAGCCGGCGAGATGGAGAAGGCCGACGGCGCCGAAGAAGCCCGCGACCCGCTGCCGGTACGCCATGAATTAGAGCCTAGCCCTTATCGCGACCGAGTCGCAAATAGGAGTTCAAATCGAGGGTGCAAATTTGCGAACCGGTCGCGACAGTGCGCCTGCGGTAGGCTTCGGAGCCGTGGATCTGGACCAGCTTCCGCCGCAGGCGCGCATCATCGTCCGGTCGCTGTCGACGGCCGTCAAGAGTCGCGAGGCGTCGATTCGGGCGAGGGTCGATCATCTCCGCGCGACCCATCCGCTCCACACAAGTGAGCAACTTGCCCGCGAGCTGATCCGTTCCACGCGCCGCCGGGTCGCTGCAACCGGCGCGCTGAGCGGCGCTGCGGCGATCGCGCCTGGACTGGGCACCGTCTTCGCGATCGGGACGATTACCAGCCAGAGCCTTTACGCGCTCGAGCAGGAGGTCGAGCTGGTCCTGGCGATAGCCATGGTCTACGGCCACGAGCTCGCGGATTCGGACGAGCGCGTGCTCGAGGCGCTCGTCGTGGTCGGCCTTACGAGCGGCGCGGTCAAGCTGCGCGAAGACGTGATCGTGGCCGGCGGGGAACGCCTGGCGGTGGCCGCTTTTCGTGCGGTGCCCGCAATGCTGGTTCGCCACGGCGGCGGGCGGTTCGTCACCCGCACGCTCAGGCGCTTCGCGACGACCGGGACGGCAAAGCTCGCCGCTCGTGTCGTTCCCGTCGGAATCGGGATTGGCCTTGGCGCTGGCTTCGACTGGGTCGCCGTGACCGGCCTGGGCCGGGCGGCGATGCGCTACTACGGGCCCGGCGGCCCCGGCGCGCGTCCTCTGTTACTTGCTCCGGAAGATCCCGCGAACGTCGAACTGGGCCGCTGACGCGATCTGGTCGAAACCGCAGTCCTTGGGTTTCTTGTCTGTGCGCCAGCGAAGAAAACCGGTGGCGTGGCGGAACCTCTCGCCCGCCTCGAGCTTGTCGTAGGTCACCTCGCAAACGAGCGTCGGCTTGACTGCGACCCATTCGGTGTCCTTGCCACGGGACCACCGGCTGAGCCCGCCGGGCATCCGTCCGGGATTCGCCCTCCACTCCTCCTCGGGGATCTCGGTCTGCAGTGGCTTGAGCTTCGTGATCAGCTCTTTCCGTTCCGCAGCGCTGAACGAGGAGGTGTGGCCGACGTAGTGCAGCGTGCCCTTTTTGTCGTACAGGCCGAGGAGCAGCGCGCCCAGGGTCTTCCCGTCCGACGTCTTGCGCCATCCGATGACGACGCACTCGGCGGTGCGCTGATGCTTGATCTTCAGCCACATCCTCTTGCCCGGCACGTACGCGCCATCCCATGACTTCGCGATGACGCCGTCCAGGCCGGCGCCCTCGAATTTCTCGAACCAGTCTTCGGCCATCTTCGGATCGCGCGTGTACGGCGTCAGAAAGATCGGCGACTTGACGCCCTTGAGCAGCTTCTCGAGCCGCTTGCGCCGCTCGCCCAGCGGCTGCTGGCGGAGGTCTTCTTCGCCTTCGGCGAGCAGGTCGAAGGCGATGAACCACGCCGGCGTGGCCTGGCTCAGCATGCGGACACGCGACTCGGCGGGATGGACGCGCTGCTGCAGGGCGCCAAAGTCGAGTCCGTTGGCGCCAACGACCACGAGCTCACCGTCGAGGACGTACTT
>DASSLJ010000101.1:0-12120 GCA_035689585.1 Candidatus Dormiibacterota bacterium | reverse complement strand
CGGTCTCATCTCCAACGTGCTGATGCGCTATCCGGCGGGATGGCTCGCCGATCGCGTCGGCACCAGGCCCGTCCTGTTGGGTTCGATGGCGGCCAACGCGTGTCTGTTTCTCGCCTACCTCCTGCCTGTGCCCGTGACCGCGCTGATCCTCATCCGCCTTCTTCACGGCGCCGCGCAGGGCTCGTACTGGCCCGCCGCCAACGGCCTCATCGCGGAGGTCACGGTCCAGGGCGAACGGGGACGCGCGTTCGGTTACATGCAGGCCAGCAACATGGGCGGGATGCTGATCGGTCCCGCGATCGGAGGTTTCGTCGCCCTGTTCAACCTCAGCATCGTGTTCGGCGTCGCCGCGTTGCTCTCATTCGTCGCGCTCCTCGCCCTGACGACGCTGCCCAACGTTCGCGCCGCCGCGACGGTGGAGATGCCGGCGCGAGCGCTGCACATCGCGCGGACGCTGACGCCGCTCTTGCTCCTCGGCGCCGGAACCGCATGGATGATCGGAGTGTTCGACACGACCTGGTCGCTGTACCTCACTTACCGCGGCGCCAGCACGTTTGCGGTCGGCCTGTCGTTCGCGGCATTCGCGCTGCCGGCGATGCTCATCAGCGGATACGCCGGCACGCTGGGCGATCGCTTTGGACCGCGGAAGTTCGTCGTCATCGCCCTCCTCTTCACGGCGCTGTTCGCGGGGATCTACCCGTTCGTGTCGTCGGTGCCGTGGCTCGTGGGCCTCGGACTGGTCGAGGGAATCTTCACGATCTCGGGCATGCCGAGCCTGATGGCGGAGGTCAGCCGTGTATCGCCGCCGGGTCAGTTCGCTCGCACGCAGGCGGTTTTCCAGACGGTAGGTACCACGGTCCAGATTGTTGCCACTCTGATAGGTGGTGCCTTGTTCAGCCTGAGCCCCACGTACTCCTATCTGTCGATCACCGCGGTTTGCGTGCTGAGCGCGGCGACGGCCCTGGTGCCGCGGTTCGCATCACTTGAGGTTGCGGAGCAGACATGAGCGCGAGCTCGAGCCCGATCAAGCACGTGGTGATCATCGTCAAGGAGAACCATGGGTACGACAACTACTTAGGCGCGTATCCGGGAGGCAACGGTCAGACGCTTCCAGCGAGCCCGAATCCTCCGCCGAGCGATCCTGACCACCGCCACGCGGCGTGGTTGACGCGCGACCGGACGGCTCCGCGGGTCTCATTTCCACAGAGCGACATCCCGCACTACTGGGGCTACGCCGACGAGTTCACGCTTTGCGACAACTACTTCACGGATGTCGCGGGGCCGTCGACCCCGAACCACCTGATGCTGATCATGGCCGACTCCGCGGGACTGATCGACAACCCGGCGAGCAACTACCGCAAGCACCCAGGCCCGCCGCTTGTGGATCAAGCCTCGCTTCCCTCGCAGCTCGACGCCGCGGGCCTGTCGTGGGGCAACTACAACGGGTACGCGTTCGAGTTCATCAAACACACCGCGGGCAAAAAGAAGACGTGGCAGCAGTTCGCCGCAGACGCATCCGCGGGAAAGCTGCCGGCGGTTTCATGGCTTTACTCCGACGAGGTTGAAAGCGAGCACCCTGCCGACACCGCGACTCAGCGCGCCGCCGGCATGGGCGACGTAAGCAAAGGCGAGCAGTGGACGAAGAGCCAGGTGCAGGCGATCGTGTCCGCCGGACTGTGGCCGCAGGTCGCGATCTTCATCACCTGGGACGACTGGGGCGGATGGTGGGACCACGTCACTCCGCCAGAGCTCGAGAAGTGGACCGATGGCACGCAGTTCCGGCTCGGAGGTCGCGTGGGCTGCCTGGTGTTGAGCCCTTACGCGCGCAAGGGATACATCTCGAAGGCGCAGCACTCACACGTGAGTGTCGTGCGTTTCTGCGAGAACAACTTCGGCCTGCCTTCGCTCAATGCGCGGACATCGGCCGCGGATGGGATGGAGGACTGTTTCGATTTCACGCAGGCTCCGCTGCCGCCGCCTCAGTAGGTAATGTCGTCGAGCGACCGCCAGCCGTAGGAGACCTCCTGCAGCAGCGCCGATCCGATCGTGATCGGCTGCGTCCTCACATAGACGCCGCCGAGGCGCTCATAGAAGTCACGCGCGGGATGGTTCTCGCGCAGCACCCACACGATCATGTTCGAGAACTTCATCTCACGCAGCGCCTGAGCGACGGCCCGAACCAGCGCGCGCCCATGCCCGTGGCCCTGCGACTCCTGCAGGACATAGATGGCGTAGAGCTCGCCTTCGAATCGATCCTCACCCGCACGCTCTCGGCCACCCGAGGCGAAGCCGACGACGCTCCCTCTGTCCTCCGCCACGTACACGCGACCTGCGCCGTCCTTCAGCGTGCGCGCCCATCGCTGCTCGTAACCGGCCTCGTCGAGCGCCGCGAGGAAGTCGTCAGGCAGCAGTCCGCGATACGCGGTGCGCCAGGTTTCGACATGGACCCGGGCGATCGCGGCCGCATCCGTGATCTCAGCGGGCCGAACCACGCTGATCATCCCCTCACAATCTAAATCGCAACACCTCGTGCACGGGGACCGGATTCCGCCCGTTATGGCGGAAACGCTCGGAATCGCTCCGACAATTCCGCGCCTTAAGGCCAAAAAGTGCGGAATTCTCACACCGCAGCCGGCGTAAGCTCCGATCGAGGCGGGATGGAGCCGGACGAGCTCGAGTCGGACTTCAGCGTTGAGATCTTTCCCGCTCGCGTGCTGCGCGCGACGGCGCTGATCGCCGCGTCGGTCATCGCAATCGCTGCGACCGCCATCTTCTACGCGGATCCGCACCTCATCTCATTCGCGCGTCAGGCCGCTTTCGCCGCTGCGAAGGGCGAAGGCTCGTATCGGATCTCCGCCATGTCGTTCGTGGACGCTTCCACGGGCTGGGTCGTCGCCGATTTCAGCGGCGGCGACTTCGCGGTCCTGCACACGCAAGACGGTGGGCTGACGTGGTCACGCCAGATGTCCGCGCGATACCGCGGGCGAGCCCATTACCTGCGATTTTTCGACTCGGCGGTCGGCGTCCTCGGGGAGGTCGGCACGACACCAGAGCTCTATCGCACGGTCGACGGCGGCAGCACGTGGATGCACCTCTCGATTGCGAATGCCAAAGGCAGGGTGCTTTCCTGGTCGTTCGTCGACGAGGACTACGGCTGGGCGCTGGTCAGCGGAACGACGTTCGAGTTTCCTATGCCCACGTACCTCTACCGCACCGATGACGGTGGGCACACATGGCAGGCTCTTGGCAAGCCGGCCGCCTCGCCGGACCAGGTCTACGAGGTCAACTTCACGTACTTCACCACGGGTTGGCTGAGCAGCGCCAACAGCGGTCCCTACGTCTACGAGACCGGCGACTTCGGCCAGACGTGGCGTCGCGTCGCGCTGCCCGCGCCGTCGGGAGGATGGCCGTCCGGTGGCACTTTCCTCGTCGCCGTGCAGCCGACCTCAGGCGGAGGTGTGACCGCGACCGTGGTCTTCTTTCCCACCCTGCAGGGCCGCAAGGGCCAGGGCGCGAAGATCCGTGACTTTCCGCCGCTCACCGTCCGCGCTTATGACGGCGGCCGGCCCGTGACCTACTTCTACGCCCCGCCCGTCGGCTCCGTGGTCACGACGTCGGTGCCGCTCGCGCCACCTCCGAACCAGACCGAGCTGGCGACGCAGGACAACGGCAAGACTTGGACCGCCGTCGTGCCGCCTTCGACCGGTGGAGCGGTCGGCTACCTCGACTCGGCCGAATGGTGGTGGGTCGGACCCGGGCAGTGGGCGAGCACCCGCGACGGCGGAGCCACATGGACGTCGCCGGCCGGCATCGACGTCCAGCAGCCGATCCCTGGATCGCTCGAGATCGTCGACCATCTCCACGCCTGGCTCATCGGCACGCTGCAGTCCCACTCCGTGCTCGAGGCGACCGCCGACGGCGGACGCCACTGGCGGCTCGTGTCGCTTCCTTCTATGCCTTAACGAAGGCGATCACCGCGCGCGCCTCGGCGACGATCTCGCCTCCGTCGTGCTCGACCGTCGCTTCGCAGAAAGCCAGCCGTTTCGTGCGGTGACGCACGGTTGCCCGCGCCACCAGCCGGCCCGGTTTCGCAGGCCGCAAGAAGTCGATCTTCAGGTCGGCGGTGACCGTCGACTCGCCTTCGTCGGCCAGCGTGAACGCGGCCGTCGCGAGCGCCTCGTCGGCCAGCGTCGCGATCGCACCGCCGTGAACGATCGGGCCGCGCGAGGTTGGAAAGCTGTGCCGCTCCGTCGTCAGGTTGCCTTCGACCACCAGGCGTCCGGGTCCTGCCTCGACCACATGGCCGCCGATGTTGGCGATCATCCCGCTCTGCGCCCACTCCTCGTAGATCTCGGGCAGCACGCGCAGCCCGTATTTCTCCTCCCCACTTGTGGGGAGGTGGCCCGAAGGGCCGGAGGGGTCGGTCACAGCTCGCGGTGCAGCTCGATGATCGGCGCGACCAGCCGGTATCCCATCTCGGCGTTGATCCGAAGGATCGGTGGATTGTCGGCGTCGTTGCTCGTCCTGACGCGCGTGTAGCCGACCTCGATCGCCTGCGCCAGCGACTGGTACTTCAGCGCGCGGGCGATGCCGCGGCCGCGAATGCTTCGGCGCGTGCCCGTGAAAGCTGTGAACGGCACGCCCCTCACGACCGGGCAGTCGAGAATCGAGCACCCGACGATGTCGTCGCCCTCACGCGCGATCCAGAACCTGTCCTGCCGGATCGCGGGGTTGGCGAACCAGTATCGATGCCACTCCTCGAAGGTGATGTCCGGCTCAGGGACGGTGGTCGGGACGTCGTGCTTCGCCTCGACCATCGTGGCGTAGAGCTTGTGAAAGCGGCGGGGATCGTGATCGTCGCTGATCGGGTGCATGGCGACGCCCTGGTCGTGCATCTTTTTCAACGATTCGCGCGCGGCGGCCAAGATCTGATCGCGGCGCGCGACGAGGTCGATCTCGGAAGTACGCATGCGCCGGTCCTCGCGATATCCGAGCCGCCCCAGCACAGCCAGCTCGCGTTTGAAGTCTTCCCTCACTCGTGCGACGGCGGTGCTTGCGCCTTCGCTCCGCAGCCATCCTTCAGCGATCTCGACGAGCTGCGCGTAATCGCCGTCCGCCCACTCCTGGTAGCGCAGAAGCGCCCGGACCATGCCAAACCGTCGGGCGCCGTCCACCCAGGGATCGTGCGACGCGCCGATGAAGGCGAGCGGGGCGCCGTCACGGAGCTGGATGCGACGCATCGTGCGCTCGAGCTCGTCCGCCATCTGCCACCAGTAGCGCAGCAGCACGGGGTCCCGCGCCTCTTCCGGATCGCGCTGCGACTCGAGGTCGGCGACCAGGGCCGCATCGTCGAGCGTGGCGGGCCGAAGCTCGCGGTCCAGGTCTGTCACCGGCATGCGTTGACTAGAAGGTTAATCTCTGCGGGTTACATGAGCCGAACGATGTTGGGGATGGGGACGTTTCGAGGACGAAACCGGCGGGCGGCGCACCGCCTCGCGCTGTCGCCGTCGTGCTGGGGCGTCAGTGAGACGAAAGGCTGGGGGCATCAGATCGACGCCGAGCGCGTGCTGTCGGAGGCGGCGGCGGTCGGCGAAGGGGCGATCACCGCGGGCCCGCCGGGATTCCTACCCGACCGGAGTGACCGCGCCCGCTCACTGCTGCGCCGGCACCGCACGCAGGTCGTCGCCGGCCAGGTCCATGCAGTCCTCCATCACCACGACGTTCGCGGTCCGGAGCTTGCGCACATCGACGGCCACGCTCATTGGCTCGCCGCCATCGGCGCGGGAACGCTCGTGCTGGCGGCGATTCCCGAGCGCGGCACCGAGCGAGGCGGAGCCGGATCCCTCTCTCAGGCGGAATGGGCTCACCTCCTCAACCTGATCGGTTCCGTCGAGCACGTGTGCGCGCGGCATCATCTGCGCCTTGCGGTGCAGCCGCGCTTCGGCACGATCATCCAGGGCCCGCGAGACCTCGAGCGTCTGCTCGTGGGATCCGAGGCCGGCGTCTGCGTCGACATCGCCCATCTGGCAATCGCCGGCGCCGATCCGCTCGAGGTCATCGACATCGCGGCCGGGCGCATCCAGCACGTCCACCTCAACGACGTCGACATGGACCTTGCCCGCCGCGTGCGCGACGGCAGCGTCGATTTCGCAGACGCCGTGACGCGCAACCTCTACCGGCCGGTCGGCGAAGGCGGCGCCAACGTGTCGGGCGTGGTCGAGGCGCTTCGCGCGGCGAACTACCGCGGCTGGTACACGCTCGAGCAGGAGGTCCGGCTGCCCGGGCCGGACGTCAGGCCGCTCGGCAGGATCAGCCGCTCGCTCGAGTATGTGCTACCGCTGCTGGGCTAGCCGGTAGGTCCTCCACACCGACCCGTTGACGGTCGGGCGCCGTGCTTGGGGGTCCCCGAACTCCTGCGCCGCCCACTTACGCGTCGCCGCCGCGGCGCGCCGGCGTGTCGCCTCGTCGAGCGACCAGCACGCTGCCCAGATGCCGGCCTCGCACGCCTCGAGCAGCTCGTCGATGCTGGAGCTGTCCTCGCTCAACATCTCCGGAAACGGGATCGTCTGAGCGCCGATCTTTTCCATCTCGATGTCCAGCTCTTTGATGTCATCCATGCCCGGAGGCCACGATGGATCGCCCGCCTCGACAAAGAAATGCCGGCGAACGGCGTGGTGCCATCCTTCGCCGCCGCCGCCACGCGAAGCCGCCAGCACGCCGCCCGGTCTGACGACTCGAACCATCTCGGCCACGGCGCGGCGCCACGCCGGGACGAGGTGGAGAACGTGTGACACGATCGCCGAACCGAAAGTCGCATCACGAAACGGGAGTCGAGTCGCATCCGCGATCGCCAGCTGCGGCCACGCGCCGGCGCGCTTGGCGCGAAGCTTCCCAAGCATCTCGGCCGATATGTCGACACCGACGATCCGCACGCCGGCTTCGACCAGTGGAATCGCGATCCTTCCGGTCCCGACGCCCACCTCGAGGCACGCCTCCGCCGCCGGCAGGCGCGTAGTCAGCTCGGGGACCAGCCGCGCCATCACCTCGTCAGGAACCGCACGCGTGCGGTCGTAGTAATCGGCGGCCCGGCCGAACGAGACGGATTCGGTCAAATCGTGCGGCCGGCCCCTGCCCAGTAGCGCTCGCGCAGCTTGCGCTTCAGCAGCTTGCCCGCAGCGTCGCGCGGCAGGTCGTCGACGAAGTCGATGGAGCGCGGCTTCTTGTAGCCCGCCAGGCGCTCGCCGCAAAACTCGATCAGCTCCTGGCTCGTGGCGTCTTTGCCAGGCCGCAGCTGCACGATCGCCTTGACCGCCTCGCCGAACTCGTCGTCCGGCACGCCGATCACCGCGACGTCCAGCACCGCGGGATGCGCCGAGAGCACCGCCTCCACCTCGGCGGGATAGATGTTGGTGCCTCCCGAGATGATCATGTCGATCCGGCGGTCGCAGATGTAGTTGTAACCCTCTTCGTCGCGATAAGCGACGTCGCCGACCGAGAAGAAGCCGTCGTGCAGGCTCCCGGCGGTCGCGTCGGGACGATGGAAATACTCGGCAAGCCACGTGTTGCGGACCATCAATTCGCCCGGCTCTCCGACAGCGGTCTCCGTGCCGTCGCTGCGGACCAGTCGGATCTCCTGTCCCGGCACCGCGGTTCCGCACGAGCCGGGCTTGCGCAGCTGATCTTCGGGACGCAGGACCGTGTTGATGCCGGTCTCGGTCGCACCGTAGAACTCCCATACCACCTGGCCGAACGCATCCTCGGCGTGCTGCTTGAGCGCGTACGGGCACGGCGCGGCGCCGAGGATCAGCGCACGCAGCGAAGAGGTGTCACGTCGTCTCGCCACCTGCGCATCGACAAGCCGGCGCAGCAGCGTCGGCGCCATGAACGATGTGGTGACGCGGTGCCGCTCGATGAGGTCGAGCGCGCCCTCGGCGTCGAACTTCGGCTGGATCACCACGGTCGCTCCCAGGACCTGGTGGAGGACGGTGAAGAATGAGACTGCGCTGTGGTAGCCGGGGCCGCACATCAGATGTACGTCTGCCCCTGCCAGCTCGAAGATCGAGATGATCTGTAGCACGTTGGCGATGTCGACGCCGTTGGGTCGCCATGCGCCCTTCGGATGTCCCGTCGTCCCCGACGTGTAGATCATCGACGCGCCGAGGCCGTCACCAACAGCGCCGAAGGTCTCGGATGCCTCGCGCATCAGCTCGCTATAAGCGAGCCATCCCTCCGGAACGTGTTCGCCGATCGCGACGAACCGAACCCCGTCTCTGACCTCTGGCGTTGCAGCGGCCATCACTTCGATGTGGTTCGGGTCCGCGAAGACGACCTTTGCCCCGGAATCGTTGAGCACATACGCGATCTCGGATCCACGCAATCGGTAGTTGACGGGTACGACCACGAGGCCCGCGCGCCTGCAGCCGCTCGAGATTTCCGCGCCTTCCAGTGAGTTGAACGTCATCAACGCGACGCGGTCCTCCTCGTTGCAACCGAGCGACGTCAGAACGTTTGCAGCTCGGTTGGCGCGACGGTGCAACGTCGCGAAGTCAAGGACGCCTTCGCCGAGGATGAACGCGGGTTTGTCGGGATGGCCTGCGGCGTGAACGGCCAGAAAATCGGTCACGCCAATGATGCTAGGAGTGCGAAGGGCTCGGAGATGGAGACGACGGCTTCTCTGAGCACAGAGTGTTTCCTGTCAGACCCACTGTCGACGCGACCGGTGGAATGCTTCCGGTCACGACGACGCGATAGCGATAACAACCACCGATCAGCGCCCACGTGTCAATCGCGGCCCAGTGGTGGATGACGACGCCGGCGTTGAGCGACGGATATTTCGCGAGCGCGTCGGGCGTCGCGTCGCCGATGGCCGCGATCGGCGACGACTTCGACGAATCGAACTGCCAGACGTACACCTTCGTGAACGGCCGGTTGGCCGCGGTGTCGGCAGCGGCGGGGAGTTTGGTCGCTGTCAGCAACCCGTCGACGATCGCTTGCGGTCCGGCGCTCGCTTTGACGCTCGCAAATGTGTCGTTTGCGATCGGTCCTGACCATGCGACGCCGATGACGTTTTCACCGCTCAAGTACTTGTTCACGGGCGCGGTGCCGTCCGGCGAGTGCGCGCCGTAGACCTCGATCTCTCCGTTAACGGCAAGTGCAAGGTGGGCCGCGTCCGGGCTCCAGGCGAGACCGTCGGGATGCGGCAGCTTGGAGTTGACGGATCGTGGAGTACCAGGCGTCTGACTGACAGAAGGCGATGGAGTGCTGCTGGCGCTTGCGCTCGGACTGGCGACAGGCAGCGCGCTGTTGATCGGTTGGATCACCGCGCCGTGGTCGGGCATCGCCACAGCCGCGAGCGTGCCGTCCGCGCTGATCGCGACTGGACCGTCGTCCTGGCCGAGCTTCAGCGGAAACGGGTTGAGCACATTGGCCTCGGCGTTGAGCCAGTACCACGCTCCGGTGCCGAACTGGCGGACCGCGACGAGGCCGGAGTCGCCGGGCACGATGCCCTCGGTGAAGAACGCCGGCTGTGCCGGCGGCTTGGCGAGGACTTTGAGCGCGCCTGCCGTGGACTGCGTCAGGTCGAGCGCGTCGACCTCGTAGCTGGTGCAGCACCCGACCGTAAGCGCGAGGTAATGCGAGTTGGCGACGATGCCGAACGGCCCCTCGCTAGCGGAGTCCTGCGAGGCCGCGATCGGCTCGATCGTGCCGGTGAACGGATCGACGCGGAAGAGCCAGTCGTAAGGCACGACCCCGCCCGTGTTTCTCGTCTCAGCCGGCCGGTCGTCGTGGAGCGTGAAATAGAGGACGGGATGGTTCACATTCGGAGCCGGAGCCCAGACCGGACCGGCGATGCGGAAAGCGCCGGGCGGGACGGGGGCGACGATCGTCGACTTTCCGGTCGACGGATCGAGGACTCCGACGCCTTGATCGGCGGCGTAAGCGATGACGCCGTTCGTCAGCCCGCCGGTGAGCGGGGAAGGCGATTTCGCGGGTGGGGCGCTCGCGCTTCCGCCGCAGGCCGCAAGCAAGAATGCGGCGACCGCGAGCGCGGCAAAGGGTTTAGGCATGAGCGGTCGATGTTACCCAACGCCAATAGGAGCGTTTTCGCTACTGAAATGAGGCGATTGGTCGTGCTCATCGCTCTGTTCGCAGCCGCGTGCGGGTCGGTCGGTCAAGGCGTGAGCCCGAGTCCTTCCGAGAACCCGATGCACTTCGACGTCACCGCGACCGAGAAGGATCACGCAGTCTCGATGCACGTTGGCGAAAAGCTGCAGGTGGTGCTCCACGGCGGAGGACAGCTCAACTATCAGCAGGTGCAGTCGAGCGATGAATCGGTGCTCGCCCCGACCGTGGACCCCGCCGCAACGGCGGTCCGCGGCGTGACACTCGCGGCATTCGTCGCCAGGAGCGCGGGGACTGCGCGCGTGACGGCCGTCGGCGCGCCAGTTTGTCCGAGCGGCCAGCCGTGCCCGATGTTCGCGGTGCTGTACACACTCACGGTCACGGTCACGCCATAACCACGGATAGTCCGGACTATCCGTGCATTACGACCGCGAGAAACTCGGTTAGTCCGGACTATCCGGGATGTTCAGGCCGTGGCCGGCATCACCGCCGCGCGCAGCGCAGCGGCGATCGCGTCGAGCTGAGCACGCGCGGGCGGGGTCTCGTACGTGCTCGGGAACGTAAGCCCGAATCCATCCTTCGGATAGCGCGGGATGACGTGGACGTGAAAGTGGGGAACGTCCTGATAGGCGGCCTCGCCGTCCATCACCAACAGGTTCACGCCACTCGCGCCCAGCGTGTGCCGCGCCACCGCGGCGAGCCGCCGCGCGACGCGAAACGTCCGCATGGCCGCCGTCTCGTTGATGTCGGTCATCAAAACCGCGTGCTCGCGGGGCACGACCAGCATGTGGCCCTGCGTGATGGGCTGTACGTCCATGAACGCCACGACGGTGTCGTCCTGGTACACCCAGCTCGCGGGCGACGTGCCGGCGACGATCTCACAGAACACGCACTGGTCGCTCATGGCGCCCAGAAGCTTAGCTTTCGGGTTCCGGAGTTGATTCCACTTGAACGGATTCGGCTTCGGGCTCAACCGCCGGCACCATGGGCTCAGATCCGTTCGGCGAGGCGCCGTTTTCACCGTTTACCGCGGCCGTGTCTTCGGTTGGTAGACGCTGACCGCGACGCCGCCGCCGCCCTCGCCGGTCGCCCCGGTGCGGCCGGGACAGCCGCTGGACCTGCGAGCGAATCCCCACGCGCTGGCACGCCGTGACCACGGCTCCAACCCCTGCCACCAGGCCTTCTTCCTTGCAGTGCTCGAACAGCGGCCCGAACAGCTCGGGCGCACCGCCGATGACGGTCTTCGAGTCGCCGACGATCACCAGCAGCTTCTTCGCGCGCGAGATGGCGACGTTGACGCGGTTGGGGTCGTTCAAGAATCCGATCGCCGCCCGGTCGTTGGAGCGCACGAGCGAAAGGATCACGCCGTCCGACTCGCGTCCTTCGAATGCGTCGACGGACTCGATGTCGTCGGGCGGAACGATTCCCTTCAACGAACCCTGCAGTCGGTTGACCTGCGAGTTGTACATCGCGATGACCGCGAGCTTCGCCTTGCGCACACGCCGGCGAATGATCGACGTGATGTCCTTGCACAGCGCGACCTCGAACTCGTTGGCGACCGATCGCTGCGCGTCGCGGTACTCGTCCTGCGCGCCGGTGTCGACCCACACGAGCTCTCGGTCGAACGGCCACGGCAGTGGCATGCGCGGATGCGGCGCCTCGTGGATGAGCTTGCCTTCGTAGAAGAGATCGGACACGACGCGGCCGATCGGCTCGCGCATGCGGTACTGGCGCGGCAGAAGGATGCGTGAATTGGCGGGCACCTTGTCCCAGATCCAGCCGTAGAAGCTGTCGTCGCGCACCATCTCGTCCAGCTGCGTCGTGATCTTGAAGGTGGACGCGGCCTCCTCCATGACCGGCGGCAGCTGGTTGAGGTCGCCGATCATCACCCACCGCTTGGCCAGCGGCATCACCGCGAGCGCCTCGTTGGCGCGGACCTTGTTCGCCTCGTCGAGGATCAGCCAGTCGAACACCTTGAACCGAAGCCGCGAGTCGATG
>DASSLJ010000100.1:0-9342 GCA_035689585.1 Candidatus Dormiibacterota bacterium | reverse complement strand
GGTCGAGGGTCTTGTCTAAACGGCGCCCGACCCGCGGTTCGTGATCGCTTGCCCAGCCGCACGCTGAGCGCGAGAGCGCCTGCACCGGCGCGAGATTCTTTCGGAGGTAACCAAAGTTGGCACAACTCGTCGCGATCGGATATCCGGATGAAGCAACCGCGGCTTCGGCAGCGCAAGAGGCGGAGCGCCTTGCGAGCGACCTGATCATCGAGCCGGACGCGATTGCAGTGATCGTTCGAGACTCGAGCGGGAAGTACCACGTCACGACGAATCACAACCCGGTGACCGGGGGCGCCACGTGGGGAATGTTCTGGGGCCTCCTGTTCGGGCTGCTGTTCTTCGTTCCCGTGCTCGGAATCGCCGTCGGCGCCGGGCTTGGCGCGCTCATGGGAAAGATCGAGAAGAGCGGCATCGACAAGGGCTTCCAGGAACAGGTCAAAGACATGGTGAAACCCGGCACCTCCGCTCTGTTCCTCGTCATCGAGAGGGCTACGCCCGACAAGGCGGTGGCCGCGCTCAGCAAGTACGGCGGCACTGTTCTGAAGTCTTCGCTGTCCGAATCGGCCGAGTCCGAATTGCAGAAGGCGCTGCATGGCCAGGGCGCCGCAGCTGCCTGACAGGCGCGGATTGACGACATTCTCGTGCCAAAGGTCATGGGCCGGAACATCCCCGCCGGCTCATGACTCCGGCACACGTATTCAAGGAGGTCTCCCATGAGCAATTCGAGGCGCCGCTCGATGATGCGTCTCGTCCCGAAAAGGATGCGTAGCGGTAGGGGCCGCAATGTCAGCGTCGTGCTCGCCGCGTTGGCGACCGTTGCCACTCTGGGGGTGGTGTTGGTCCGCGGGCGCCGGCACCTGGCGATCGCCGATTCTTAAGGAGGTATCGATCGATGTCCTATATCCAGCCGCCGGCCGTTACGGGTGATCCGTACTACGGCGGTGCGGCGTACGCGGAGTTCGACTACGAGCCGAACGGCTGGCTGGTATTTGCCGGCCTGATGATGTTTTTCACCGGCATGTGGAACATCTTCGAAGGCTTGATCGCGCTGTTCAGATCGTCCTACTTCAACGGCCTGCCGATCTTTGGAGACCTCGTCTTCTGGTCAATCGTCTGGATCGCGATCGGAGTGCTCGAGATGAGCGCGGCGTACGCGATCTTCTCCGGCCGGTCCTGGGCACGATGGTTCGGTCTCGTCCTCGTGAGCGTCAGCGCGCTCGTGCACATGGCCTCGATCCCTCTGTACCCGTGGTGGTCCATGTTCGTCATCGGGTTCGACGCGCTGATGATCTTCGCGCTCGCGGTGCACTGGCCGACCAGGGCGGCGACGTCAGCGGCAGGTTAGGGCGAAGAGGGAAGTCCCCACGGCCGCACGTAATGTGATCCGTGCGGCCGGCCGGCGGAGTCCGGCCGAGCGCGTTCAGCGATCGATCGTCGCGACGGTGTAAGCGCTGAAGCCGAACACCGCGATGGCCAGAATCAGGATTGCGACTCGAACGAAGGCGATGTCGAACCTCTGACTCAGGGCCGTCAGGAACAACACGACAGCGAGCAAAACCGTCGTGCGCACGTACTCGTCAGCCCGGTCGCGTTGATGATTGCCGTCGTTGAACGCAGCGAGCGCGGAACGGTCCAGGGCCGACGCCTTGTCCAGGTTGGCGTTGTGATACTCCGGCATAGCCGAAGGCCCGGGCGCCGCGGCGGGGTTGTGCTGCGGATCGGTGGCGATCCAGGCGTCGAACGCGACCTTGAACTCGGGACGAAATCGCCGTTCGATGAACTCCATCAGCTGCTGGTTGCCCGAATCCGCGGCGAGAAGCCACGTCGAAAACGTCGTCGCGTCGTACAGCATCTGCTGCCCCGCGAGCGTCGACGCCGACTGGGACTGCGATCGCAGAGACTGCGCCGTGCCGTAGCTGATCGCCGACTGCGTGTTCAGCAGCGCGGCCTGATAGCCACTCCATGCTGTGAGCACCGCCACGACCGCGAGCAGCAAGCCCTGGGCGAGCTCGACTACAAGACCTCCGCGAAACATGCGGCCGGCATTATCTTTGGCACGCGTTTCTCGGATCGTTACTTCGCTCACGGACCTTGCTCCCGCGTCCGGCTGAACACCACTCGTGATCCGGCGATGTGGTCGTGCCAACCCCGTCGATTGGAATCGACGAGTATCCAGAGAAATCCGGCGAAAAGCGGCACCAGCGAGACGAGATACGCAAGCGTCCGCACAAGCGCGCGTATGAAGCCGGGGCGCCGGCCGTCGATTCTGACGATGCGGAGTCCCATGACACCTTTGCCGACCGTCTGGCCGCTGACCGCGACCGTGAGCCAGAAATATGCGAACGGAAGGATCACGATCACGCTGGTGACGGCGGCCGGGATGGCCCAGGTCAGCCATACCCACTTCGGCAGCAGCAGCTGGGCGAGCACGCCCGCGACGCCCGCGCCGAGGGCGGCCACGGCAATGAGCGCAAGGTCGACGACCATCGCGAGCAGGCGGCTCACGAATCCAGCGGCGAGAGCAGCTCCTGAACCGTTGGAATCAGGCGCCGCGGCCGCCGCGCTGGGGGTCGTGGTCTGTCGGGCGAGGCTCGGGCTCGGGGTTGGAGCGGTGGATCCGGAGCCACGACCGAATCCGCCGCTCGACGCGGTCGTCTGCTTGCTCACTGTTCGAGCGCACCTCCAGAATCGCTCCGGTCGCCATCCCCCTGCTCTGCGAACGGACCAGCGCCGCAACCTCGGGGCTGTGGGCGACCTCTTTGACGGCGGTGTCGGCGATGGTCTTGACCGATCCCGACGTCGTGTCCCGGACAAGGACGGTCACCATCCGCCGGCCTCGCTCGGTTTCGACGCGCCCATGCCGGCGTTCGGTGCTGGCCCATGAGCGGTACCGGCGCATCGGCGGGCCGCTGATGACGGTGGCGATGTGCACGCCTGGAAGGTGACCCGCCGCGTCCGCCAGCGCAACCGACCGGCGCCCCCGCTCTGCTGCAAGGGCGATCCAATGGGAGAGTGTCTTGACGGAGTCGACGGCGACCCCGGCGGCGAGGTACGCCAGATCGGCGCCCGCGGTGTTCCGGGCGCGAGATTTCCGTTGGCGAGGAACCACGCCTGAGACGACGAGCCGTTTTCTGATCGCTTCGGCTCCCAGGCTGCAGGCCCCGAGGCCGAGTCGAACCAGTGACGTGAGGACGTCGCCTTCTTTGCGAGCCGGCTGGACGCGCCTTGCACGGCGCCGGCGGTTGCGGTGGACGCGTTCGGCGGGCATGAGGTTCGACCCCGATTGTCTTGCCACGCCGCGACGACCCGCTTCTCGACCGGAAATCAGCTAGACGAATCATTCGATGGGTTGGCGGTCGAAGAGTTTGTCGACCGGGCATCGATGACGCGAGGTCTCGACGCGCGCGCGTGCTGTGGACTGCTAGTGACGCCTTCCGCTTTCCCTTGGAGACTTGCTGATGAGCACTGCGAGCGACGTTCAGAAAGTTCCGGAGATCTTCCGTCACCTCGCCGAAGAAGGCCAGGTGGCCTCGCTCCGCGACCGCAATGGGGTCTATGAGTTCGACATCTCCGATGGCGGTGGAACGTGGTTCGTGAACCTCGACCACGGAACGCCGAGGCTTGCCGAGCGCGACGAGCACCCCAACGTGGTCATCGCGTGCACGCCGGCCGATTTCATCGCGATGTCCGAAGGCTCGCAGAACGTCGTGACCGCGTTCCTGCAGGGCCGCATAACATGCTCCGGCGATCTCGCATTCGCCCTCGACTGCCGGCGGCTGTTCCCGGTGCCGGCATGAGCGGGCGCACCGTCAGCATCCTCGAAGGCAACACCTTCGTGGTGAGCGATCGCGGCGGCAACATGAACGCGACGCTGACCGACCCTGAGGGCTTGTTCGCCTGGGATACGCGCTTCCTTTCGAAGTGGGTCCTGACCGTCGACGGAACCACCCCGAATGTCCTCTCGACTGACGACCTCCGCTACTACGAGGTCCAGTTCTTCCTCGTGCCCGGCACCGGAACCATCTATGTCGATGCAGACCTCAGCATCATCCGCACTCGCGCCGTCGGCAACGGCTTCTCCGAGGACATCGTCATCCGCAACGAAAGCAACGAGCCGAAGGAGATGAAGGTGCGGCTTGAAGCCGCGGCCGACTTTGCCGACCTTTTCGAGGTCAAGGACGCGCAGCCGAAGAAGGGCCAGCTGTACCAGACCGTCAAGGACTCGCGCCTCACGCTCGGCTACAAGCGCGGCACGTTCACCCGTGAGACGTTCATCACCTCGACCGCGCCCGCGTTGTTCGAGCGTGACGCCCTGACCTTCAACATCAGGATCGAACCGCACAGCGAGTGGAAGACGCGGGTGGACGTCGAGATCTCACTCGGCAGGCTGATCGAGCAGCCGGTCGATGGCGACCGGCCGCAGCGCGGCAAGGATCTCGCTCAATGGCTGAAGGGAGCGCCCTCGTTGCGCGCCGACTGGGAGCCGATGAGCCGGATCTACACGCGCAGCCTCATCGACCTGGCGGCACTCCGGTTTCGCGCTCGTGCCGTCGACGAGGGTGCGCTCCCCGCGGCCGGCCTGCCGTGGTTCATGAGCATCTTCGGCCGCGACAGCATCCTCACCAGCTTCCAGGCCCTCCCGTTCGTTCCCGACCTCGCCCGAGCGACCCTTCAGGCGCTCGCGCGGTGGCAGGGCACCCGGATGGATCCCTTCCGGGACGAGGAGCCGGGCAAGATCCTGCACGAGCTGCGGTATGGGGAGCTGACGGCGTTCGAGGAGCGCCCGCACTCGCCGTACTACGGGGCGGCTGACTCGACCCCCCTGTTCATCGTGCTGCTCGACGAGTACTCGCGCTGGACCGGAGACACGCAGATCGTTCGTGACCTCGAGGTTGAGGCCCGGGCGGCGCTCGACTGGATCGAGCAGTTCGGCGATCACAACGGCGACGGCTACATCGACTACAAGCGCGCGATGGACACCGGACTGGACAACCAGTGCTGGAAGGACTCGTGGAACTCGATCCTGTTCTCCGACGGGTCCAACTCCGTGCTTCCGCGCGCGACGTGCGAGATCCAGGGTTACGCGTACGACGCGCGCGTCCGCGGCGCTCGTATGTCGCGTGAGATCTGGAACGACCCACAGCTCGCGTCGAATCTCGAACGCTCGGCGGCCGAGCTCAAGGAGAGGTTCAACCGGGATTACTGGATGCCCGACAAAGGGTGCTACGCGCTGGCGATCGACGGCGATGGCCGTGTCGTCGACTCGGTGACATCGAACATCGGCCACCTCCTGTGGAGCGGCATCGTCCCCGACGACAGAGCGGCACGAGTTGCAGAGCTGCTCATGAGTGATGCGCTGTTTTCGGGATGGGGCGTGCGCACGATGGCGGAAGGTGAGGGCGGCTACAACCCGATCGGCTACCACCTCGGAACTGTCTGGCCGCACGACAACTCGATCGTCGCCTGGGGCCTTACGCGGTACGGCTTTCGGAGCGAGGCGGCCCGCATCGCAGCGGGCATCCTGCAGGCGGCGCTGTTCTTCAACGGCCGCCTTCCCGAGGCGTTTGCGGGATACCGCAGGCAGATGACGCGGTACCCGGTCGAATACCCGACGGCCTGCAGTCCTCAAGCGTGGGCGACGGGCGCACCGCTCCTTCTCCTGCGCTCGATCCTCGGGATGGAATCCGTGAACGGGCGCCTTCTGGTCGATGCCAAACTGCCGATCGGCACGGGGTGGCTCGAGATCCTCGACATCCCAGGGGTATGGGGTAGGGCGGACGCTTATGGGCGCGGGACGATCGAAGTCGACATCCAACCGCTCGACGCGACGGTCGTAGGCAGCTCGAGGACCGCTTCGCCGGCCGCTCGCGGCAGCGGTGTGGCCTCCTGAGCGAGCCTGCACGGTGCAAGGAAACAATGCAACTCATCGGCGGCTGCGGATCGCGCAGGTCGCACCGCCTCATGTGCGCGTCCCCCCGGCGCGCTACGGCGGCACGGAACGAATCGTCGCCGAGCTCACCGCCGAGCTCGTGCGGCGGGGTCACGACGTCACGTTGTTTGCGGCGGCCACCTCCTTTACGGCGGCGCGGCTGTGGTCAGTCGCGCCGCGCCCCCTCTGGGAGCTGACGGCGTATGAGAGCTTCCCGTACGAGATAGCCCAGGTAGAGACCGTCGCCCGGAATGCGGCGAGCTTCGACATCATCCACTGGCATCTCGACTTCCTGCACTGGCTCGTGGTCGATCAGCTGCCGACGCCGTCGGTGACGACGATGCACGGAAGGCTGGATACCGACTCGGTCCGCCTCATGTTCGCTGCGCATCCCGAGCACCCCGTGATATCGATCAGCGACTCGCAGATGCGACCGGTGTCAGACCTCGCGTTGAACTGGGTCGCAACGATCCACCACGGCCTGGACCTCGCCGGCTCGTTCCGGCTGGGCGGCGGCGATGGAGGGTATCTCGCATTCGTCGGCAGAAGCTCGGCCGACAAGGGGCTCGCGACCGCGATCCGCATCGCTATCCGAACGGGCACGCCCATCAAGATCGGGGCGAGGGTCGGGCCGCCGCCGCAGGTCTATCACGAGAGCGAGGTCGAACCTCTGCTCGACCACCCGCTCGTGGAGTGGCTCGGCGAGATCAGCGACGCGGAAAAGGCGGTGCTCCTCGAGGGCGCCAAGGCGCTGATCATGCCGATCGAATGGGAGGAGCCTTTCGGCCTGTCGTTCATCGAATCTCTGGCCGCCGGGACGCCGATCATCACGAGGGCCCGAGGCGCCCTCCCCGAGATCATGCGTGACGGTCTCCACGGCTATTTCGTCGACACCGAAGACGACATGGTGCAAGCCATCGCGAAGCTCGACGACATCGACCGGGCCGAGTGCCGGCGGTGGGCACTCGACCGGTTCTCGACCCAACGCATGGTCGACGACTATGAGTACGCCTATCGGCGCGTGCTGGACGCAGGGACCATCAGCGCCCCGGCCCGCGTCTCCGCCGCCTGACCGAGTCGCGCCTGCCTATGCGGCCGGCGGGGTCGCATGCTCGTCAGCCGTCGTCTGCTGCTGGACCTCGTTCAGATCGGCGGAGGTAACGGTGTGCGCCTCCGGCTTGCCGCCGAGCTTCACCATCCATTCGGTGATCTGAGGCGCGGCTTCCGGATCGGTCAGCACCCCGACCGCGGCCTTGCCGTCCATCAGCTCGTTGGCGAGCATGTCGCGGTATTCCTCGCTGAGACCGAGGCCCTTGCGGTGAATGGCACCTAGCAGTCCGCCGCCGATCACGCCCGCGGCGAGGCCGATCGGTGTGACGATGGCGAGGATTGCACCGATGCCGGCACCCTTGCGCGTGCTGCGGCGGCCCATCTTGTGTGATTTGAGCTGACCGTTGTCATCGAGCGCGAGTACGCCGACCGCGCTCATGTTGATCTTCTTGTCCTCTTTGTCCCACTGCTTAAGAGACGCCACCGCGGAATCCGCAAGGCTCTCGTTGTCGAAGATCGCGAGCACCAGCTTCTTGTCACTCAATGTCATTGCCTCCCAAGCAAGCAATCAGGCTGTTAAGGCGCACGGTAGACGTCGCTTCCTCGGATGCAATTGGAGAGCGAGCGGCGATTAGACACTTTCTGATGTCCACGTTTCTGTCCACCGTCGACGTGCGCCGGCGGTGCCGGCTGCGACCGTTGGCGATCAAATCAGGCCATGGACACTGCAGCGAAACTGCCCTCGCGCCAAGGGGATCCACAACAGCAAAACGTCGAACCCTCTGTTCCGGCGACTCCGTGGCACGTCGCCACCGTCGCTGAGGCTCTCGAGGCCCAAGGCACCGAGCCCGGCGTCGGGTTGAGCGACGAGGAGGCGGCGCGCCGGCGCGCGCAGTCCGGACGCAACGTTCTCTCCGAAGCGAAGGCGGTACCCAAGTGGCGTGTCTTTGTCCGGCAGTACCGCGATCCGATGCAGATCGTCCTTCTGGCCGCCGGCGGCGTCTGCCTTTTCCTCCCAGGACAGCTCGCCGCCGGCGTGCTGCTGCTGGCGTTGACCCTGTTCAACGCGGCCCTCGGGATGAACCAGGAGGGCAAAGCAGAGGCAAGCGTCGCGGCGCTCCAGAAGATGCTCGTGCTCAAGGTCAAAGTCCGCCGTGGCGGTGCGATGACGGAGGTGGACGCGGCCGACCTGGTGCCGGGCGACCTCGTCGCGGTCGAGGCGGGCGACGTGATCCCGGCGGACGGGCGGCTCGTGACCGCCGCGTCACTGGAAATCGACGAGTCCGCGCTGACCGGGGAGAGCACCCCGAGCGCGAAGTCGATCGAGCCGGTCGCGAAAGCGGACGCACCGCTTGGCGACCGCACGTGCATGGCGTACATGAACACCGCCGTCACCCGCGGTTCGGGGCAGGTGCTGGTGACGACGATCGGGATGGGCACCGAGGTCGGGCGAATCTCGGGCATGTTGCAGACGGAGCAGGTGATGGCCACACCGCTCACGAAGCAGCTCGACCGTTTGACGCGGCAGATACTCGTGATCGCGGCCGCCGCCCTGATCGTGTCGATCGGACTCGGGCTGATTCGCGGCAACGAGTTCTCGACCCTGTTCCTCACGGCGGTGGCCTTTGCGGTGTCGGCGATTCCGACCGGCTTGCCCGCGGTCGTGACCGCGATCCTCGCGCGCGGCACATCGACGCTGGCTGACGCGGGCGCAATCATGAAGCGGCTGCGGTCGGTCGAGACGCTCGGCTCGACGACCGCCATCAACTCGGACAAGACCGGCACGCTGACCCTCAACCAGATGACCGCTGTCCGAATGTTCGTCGTCGGTAAGCAGTACGGCATCGAAGGGTCCGGCTATGCAACAGAAGGTCAGATCACGCGTGTCGCCGGCGCGGACGGGGCGAGCCTCGATCCGTTCCTTCTCCCGATGGTTCTCGCATCGGACGCCGAGGTTCACGACGCGAAGCTCGTCGGTGACCCGACCGAAGGCGCGCTCGTGGTGCTCGCGGCGAAAGGTGGCGTCGACGCAGAGGAGACGCGCCGCGCCTATCCGCGAATCGCGACGCTGCCGTTCGACGCCGCCTACAAGCTGATGGCCAGCTATCACCGCATGACGGACGAACGCGGCAACGATGTCGTCCGCTGCTACGTCAAGGGCGCGCCGGATCAGCTGCTCGAGCGCGCGGTCAATGCGTTCGCCGCCGGCGCGGCCGAGGTCCCCGTCGATTCGGTCCGCGAGAAGTACTTGGCCGCCAACGAGGAGCTCGCGAAGGACGGGCTCAGGGTCATGGCGACGGCTCGCAAGGACTACGACCCTGCCACGTTCGATCCGAACGGCAATCTCCTCGACGATCTGCGCG
>DASSLJ010000099.1:0-7002 GCA_035689585.1 Candidatus Dormiibacterota bacterium | reverse complement strand
TTGGGGCCGATCACGCCGAGGATCTCGCCCTCGGACACGGTGAAGCTCACATCGCGCACCGCCCACAGCCCGCCGAAGCGACGGTTCAGGTTGCGTACTTCGAGCACCGGAGTTGCGGCGACCGCCGCGGCGGCGATCACAGCCGGTAGCGCCTGATGTTGTCGAGCACCGAGAAGCGCCGCGATCTCCATGCCTCGCGCGCGTAGACCACGACGCCCTGGGGAAAGAACACGACGACGAGGACGATGATCGCGCCGAAGATCAGCTGGTTCAGAGTGCCGACCTCGATCCGCAGGAACTGCGACAGGAGCTCCAATCCGACCGCGCCCACCAACGGACCGAGCACCGTCCCGCTGCCGCCGATCACGACCATGATCACCATCAGCACCGTGAAGCTCGCGTCGAAGACGTCGGTCGGGTAGAACTCGATCTGCTGGAAGGCGTAAAAGGCTCCAACCGCGCCGACGATCGCGCCGGAGACCGCAAACGCCGCCACCTTGACGAACGTGGTGTTGATGCCGACCGCGCCTGCGGCGTCCTCGTCCTGGTGCACTCCGACCATCGCGTAGCCGAAGCGACTTCGCGCGAGGACGGCGGAGATGGCGACCGAGAGCGCCGCAAGGATCAGAAACGCGAGGTAGAAACCTTCCTTGCCGAAGTACGGCGTGGGCGCGTTGTCACCAAAGGTCGGGATCGTGATGCCGGCTCCGCCGCCCGTGATCGTCATGTTGTTGATTACCTCGCGCAGACCCTCAGCGGCGCCGAGCGTGGCGATGGCGAAGTAGTGCCCACGCAGCCGCAGCAGCGGGATTCCGATGAGCACGGCGAAGAGCACGCCGGCCAGGATCGCGATGGGTAGCGCGACCCAGAACGACGTGTGAAGGCTGTTCATGAGGACCGCGACGGTGTACGCGCCGAGGCCGAAGAACGCCACCTGACCGAAGCTCGCGTAGCCGGTGAAGCCGCCGATGATGTTCCACGCCTGCGCCAGCGCCACGAACATGAACACCGTCGTCAGCAGACGCTGAGTCCCCGGCTCGATCAGCTGCTGCAGGCCGAGCATCGCGATCACGACCGCGATGCCGGCAAGCGCCGGCCACGAGTTGGCAAGCGTGCGCGTGCGGACCCAGTCCGCGAACGATTCGCGGCGCCGCGCGGTCGAGCCGTGAAGTACGTCGGTGCTCAAACTTCCACGCGCCCGCTGTAGAGCGCTTTTCCGATCAGCCCGGACGGCCGAATGATCAGCGTGATGATCAGCACCGCCATGGCGATCGCGTTGACCCAGGTGCCGGTCAGGATCAATCCTCCGATCGATTCGGCCAGCCCGAGGAGGATGCCGCCGGCGAGCGCCCCGTACATGTTGCCCAGGCCTCCCAGGACCGAGATCACGAACGCGTCGAGCGTCAGCTGGCCGGGTGTGGTCGTCGGGTTGAAAGAACCAACGGTCCCGATCATCGTGCCGGCGATTCCCGCAAGCGCGGCAGCGATGCCGAATGTCACGGCGTAGATGTGTCGCGCGTTGATGCCCATCAGCCGCGCCGCGCCGCGGTCCATTCCGGTCGCACCGATTGCGTGGCCGAGACGGGTGCGCGACATGAGAATGGCGAGGGCGAGCGTGAAGATGATCGCCAGGCCACACGCCGCGAGCCGGCCGTAAGGGACGTTGACGGACGCGATGGCAAAGCTCTGCGACGCGTAAGTCGTGTCGATCGTGCGGTCATCGGCCTTGAACAGCAGCTGCAGCGTGTTGAGGATCACGAGGCTCAAGCCAAACGTCAGCAGCAACGTGAGGAAGATCGGAGCATTGATGACGAGGTTGATCACGCCGCGCTGCAGGATGTAGCCGAACACGAACAACGACACGGCAACGATCGGGATGGCGACGAACGGGTCGATGCCAAAGTGGATGTTCAGCAGCCACGCGATGTAGGCGCCCATCACGGCGAGCGCGCCGTGACTGAAGTTGACGACGTTCATCACGCCCCACACGAGCGAGAACCCGACGGCGACAAGACCGAGGAGGCCGCCCTGGACGAGCCCATAGGCGGCCGCCTGGAGGAACTCTGTCAACGGCCGCTCAGGAGATGGCCGGCCACACCGCCGATTTGGTCGCGAGGTTCTTGGGATAGATCGTCACGAAGGCGGCCTTCTGGATCTGGACGACGTACATCGGCTTGTTCGTGTTCATCCCCGTCGAGTCGAACTCGATGTGGCCGTAGAAGGTGTCGGCCTTGAGGGCGGCGAGGGTGTCGCGGACCTTGCTCGGGTCCGCCGAGCCTGCCTTGGTGATCGCCAGGTCGAGCGCCTCGCACGCCGCGGCCGCGTCCGCCGCCTGGTAGGGGTACTGGTTGGACGACCAGCCGTAGGTGTTGGTGAAGTTCGTCAGGAAGTCCTTGGCGCTGCCGAACAGGCTGTCCGAGCCCGAGATCTCCGGCACCCACTGGGTGCTGCCGAGCACGCCCTCGGAGGCGTTGCCCAGCGCCGAGATGAACGCGGGCGTGGGGGGTGCGACAGTTGCCGCAAAACCGAGCTTCGGCTTGACGCCGAGCTCCGACGCCTGCTTGACCGCGGCGACCGCCTCGTTGAGATGCGCCGAGATGATGATCACATCCGGCTGCGTGCCCTTGATCGCGATCAGCGCGCTCGAAACGTCGGTCGTGTTCGCGGTCACCTTGGTCGCCGACGTGTAGGCCGTGGCCGAAGGCAGGACGCTGATGCCCTTGGCCTGCGCCTCCTTGACGCCCTGCTCGGCTGCATGCTGGCTGAAACCGTCACTGGCGGCGATCACCGCAACGGTCTTGGGCGCGGGGTTCAGCGCCGCGAGCGCGTCGATGATGCTCGTCACGTACGTGCTGCTCGGCGACAGCACGCCGAACGTGTTCTTGTAGCCATGCGTGAAGATGGCCGTATCGGCGCCGTTGCTGTCGACCATGACCTGGCCGTTTCGCTCTACGACCGGCGCGACCGCGGTCGTGCCGCCCGACCCGTAGGGGCTGAGGATGAGCTTGTAGCCCGAGTCGTTGTACTGGTCGACGATCTGCGCCGACGTGGCGGCCGTGCTCTGGTCGTCCTGGGTGACGAGGTTGACCTTGTGCGACTGACCGCCGAAGGAGATGCCGCCCTTGTCGTTGATCGTCTGCACGCAGAACTTGTAGCCCTGCAGCGTGTACAGGCCTTCGGCCTGACCGAACGCTCCGGTCTGCGAAACGGGAGCGGCGAACGTGATGGTCGAGCCGGTGCCACCACCTGAGCTGCCGCCTCCCCCACCGCACGCGGCGACGGCCATGGCCGCGCAGACCGCGCAGGCCCCCAGGGTTGCCAGCTTCGAAGCACGATTGATCATGGCGACTCCTCCCGTACCGGCCACTCGTTCAGGACGTTGGTATATCGCAGATTATTCGAAAGCCTTGGCGAGGTCCGCGGGCAGCGTGGTGGGCGGATCGAAATCGCGCAGCCTGCCGCCGTGCTGAAGCGCCTTGACGACAAGACTGGAGCAGATCTCGTGGTTGCGGCGAACCCAGCGCAGCGGCCATCCGAAGAGCAGGTGCAGTGCCGCCGCGACCATGTCGAGGTAGCCGAACGCCTGACCGACCTGGCCCTCGGCATAGGCCACAGCGGCCGCGCGGCAGTCGGGGGTGAAGTCTTCGCCTAGACGAACCACTTGGAATTCATCGTCCCGGTATTTCTTGATCGAGCTCCGGGTCACGCCCATCGTCTCCGCCTCGACGAGCGCTCCGTCCGCACCGACGATCAGCGCGGCGTGGCTCCAGTGCGCGAAGCGCGCGTCAGGCCCTTGAAATCGCCTGCGCTGGGCGAGAGTGATGAGCGCGGCAAACAGCCGATGGCGGTGGGTCAGGATGAAGTCGCCAGGCACGAACTGCGGTTCCAATCGTCAACTCGATAACGTTCGGACGCCGACGCGCGGAAAAACCTCTTCGGCGAATCGGGTGATGACGCCGCCTTCGAACGCATTGGGCAGGTTGACGACGAAGTATTCGATGCCCGCATCCGCGTACTCGTGCACAAGCGCGGCGATGCGGTCGGCGTCGCCGTGATGGGGGTGCCACGAGCGAACGAACGACTCGTCCGTGCCTGTCCGCCGGGCGGTGTCGCGCATGATCCGCTCGACCTCGCCGGCATCGCCGAGCACCGAGTAGAACTCCATCGTCTTGAGGATCGTGTCGTAATCGCGACCCACGCTCTCGCAATGCTCGCGAAGGACCCCAAGCTTGTGCTTGACCGTGGCGATATCTCCGCCGATGTTGCACGCGTCGCCGTACTGCGCGACGAGCTTCAGCGTCACCTTCTCCCCGGCGCCTCCGATCCAGATCGGCGGGTGCGGTTTCTGCACCGGCTTGGGCTCGTTGATCGCGCCGCGCACCTCGTAAAAACGGCCCTCGAACGTCGCCTTTTCCTGCGTCCACATCGCCTTGATGACCAGCAGCGCCTCCCGCAGCATCCGCAGGCGGTCGGGGGTGTCCGGATAGTCGTAGCCGTACGCGACGTACTCGTTCTCGTACCAACCGGCTCCGATGCCGAGGATCAAGCGGCCACCGCTGAGCACGTCGATGCAGCTCGCCATCTTGGCGAGCAGCGACGGCGGCCGGTAGCTGTTGCACGTGACCATCTGTCCGAGCCGGATCGTGTTGGTGTCGCGCGCCAGCGCCGCCATCGACGTCCAGCACTCGAACACCGACTCCAGCTGCGGCGCCGGCACGGTGTGGAAATGGTCGAAGAGCCACAGCGCGTCGAAGCCGGCGCGCTCCGCCTCGACCGCACAGCGGCTCATCGTCTCGTACTTCTCGACCGCGCCGGACACGTCGGCGAGGTCCATCCGCCAGCCCTGAGGAACGAAGACGCCGATCTTCAACTCCGTGCGAGCCACGGCGCTAATTGTCTGGCGGCGGAGTCTCCTCGGTGGGAGTCGGAGCAACGGGAATCGGTGCGGGAACGGGTCGCATGCGCCGCCAGGGCATGAACATTCCGATCAAGAGCCCGAGGACGATCGCCACGACGCCGATCACGGCCGTCACGCGGAAATCGCTCGCAGGCGTGACCGCGGCCACGAGGCCCGTATCCGGACCTGTCGTCGCGGTCAGCGTCTCCGACTTCGTCCAGTTGAGCTTCCAGATCGCGGTCTTGCGGTCGAGCGTGAAGACCGCGCCAGGCGCGGACGTGATCTCGTGCGGAACGGTCAACGAGAACGTGATGGTGAAGATGGACGCGATCTCGGTGTCGGAGATGACCTGCTGGGAGCCGGGCGACGGCGAGGCCACGGGCTGCGCCGCGGTCGTGAACGAGTACGTGTCGACGCCGCCCGACGACGTGTGGCTGGCGGCCGTGAACAGGCCGCCGGTGTTGCCGAGGTTGAGCGAGACGCCCGTTCCCGACGTCGCGCCCGACGGGTTCAGCTGCGAGGGCGCGGTGAGAAAGTCGAACGCCGCCTTCTCGGTCTTGAAAGGAATGGTGATCAGCGCACCGGACTCGTCGCCCTCGGTGACCGACGTGATCTTTGCGCCGGGGTAGTTCTTGTCGAGCTCCGCGGTCGCCTGCGACAGCTCGGTGGGCGTGAACCCTGAGATGGAGGCGCCGTTGGTGCCCTGCATCAGGTCCTTCGGGAAGAGCAGCTTCAGCCCGATCGTGACGGAGCCGTCGGTGTTGAACGTCGCGCTGGCGGCGTAGCCACATCCCGCGGCCGCGAAGACGAGTCCCGCCGTCAGCACGCCGACCACGAGCTTCACGGCGCATATGGTGATCCACGTCCGGCCGATCCGAGCCGGTTAACCTAGGACCTTCCGATGCCCGAGCTGAACGAGCCCGACTTCGCCGATGTGCTCGACGCCGCGCGGCAGATCCGGCCGTACCTCCAGCCGACGCCCCTTCGTCGGTACCCCTCGATCGACCGGCTGGTCGGCGCCGAGGTGTACGTCAAGCACGAGAATCACAACCCGACCGGCGCCTTCAAGGTGCGCGGTGGCGTCAACCTCGTCAGCCGGCTGAGCGAAGACGAGCGCCGGCGCGGGGTGATCGCCGCATCGACGGGCAATCACGGCCAGTCGGTCGCATACGGCGCGCGCCTGTTCGGGGTGCCGGCGATCATCTGCGCGCCCGCTGCCGCCAATCCCGTCAAGGTCGAGGCGATGCAGGACTTCGGGGCCGAGGTGGTCCTGCAGGGCGAGCGCTACGACGACTCCCGGCTGCACGCCGAAAAGCTCGCAAAAGAGCACGGCTATCGCTACATCCACTCGGGTGACGAGCCGCTGCTGATCGCGGGCGTCGGCACGCACACGCTCGAGGTCCTGCAGGAGCAGCCTCACGTCGACACCGTGATCGTCCCGATCGGCGGCGGCTCAGGCGCGGCCGGCGCGTCGATCGTCGCCAAGGCGATCGATCCGAAGATCCGCGTCATCGGCGTGCAGTCGGAAGCTGCTCCCTCCGCCTACCTCACCTGGAAATCTGGAAAGCCGGTGGACTCACCTGACCGCACCATCGTCGAGGGTCTCTCGACCGCGCATCCCTTCGAGCTTCCGCAGCGCATCATGCGGCGTTTGCTCGACGATTTCGTGCTTCTATCCGACGACGAGATCGAAGCTGCGACTGCCGTGATGATCGAGAAGACGCGCACGCTGGTTGAGTTCGCAGGCGCTGCCTCGTTCGCCGCGGCGATGAAGATGCGTGACTCGCTTCGCGGCCGCGTCGTCGCATTGATCTGCAGCGGCGGCAACATCAGCCCGGCGCAGCTGAAGGCATTGTTCGCCGAGATCCGTTAGGCTTCCTGAGCCCAAAGAGCCCCACGAAGTCAGAGCTTCGCTTGACTTCGCGGGGACCCCTAGGACCGGGGCAACACGAGGAGGCTACGAATGTTCGGAATTCGCAAGTTCGTCGGTTACACCGGAGCCGCGGCAGGTATAGGCGCCGCACTCGCGCTGGCGCTCTCGTCCCAGACGGGACAAGCTGCTGCGCCCATGGACCGTTCGAAACCGCCGTCAGGTTTCGAGTTCA
>DASSLJ010000098.1:0-2851 GCA_035689585.1 Candidatus Dormiibacterota bacterium | reverse complement strand
ACCAGGAACGCCCCGATGCGTTCGCGCGGGTGCTGGCCAACCACCTAGCTCACAGCAGCATCGCAAGCGCGAACAAGAGCGCGTAGATCAGCTCCGCCGCGGCCATCAGCTTGAGCGCACCGACCAGCTCGGCCGGAGACTCGCGTTGCCAAGCGATGCGCACCGCGAAGGCGGCCGGCAGCGCTGCCAGGACGGCGAGCCACGCACCAGCGACGATCGTCAGCACAAACGCGGCCACGACTACAGCCGTCAGCAAGTACCGCGTTGAGGTTCGGCCGATCCGCGTCGCGAGGGTCCGTTTGCCCGCCGCCGCGTCGGTCTCGATGTCGCGCAGGTTGTTGAGGACGAGGATCGCGGTGGCGAGAAAACCCATCGAGGACGCCGCGAGCCAGGCGAGCGAACCGACCCTGCCTGTCTCCACGTACACCGTGCCGGCGGTGGCCACCAGGCCGAAGAAGACGAAGACGAAGAGCTCGCCAAGACCCAGGTAGCCATAGGGTCTCGGACCGCCGGTATAGAGCCAGCCCGCGAGCAGACACGCGCCGCCGACGAGCAGTAACCGGACGTCGACCGCGAGGGCGAGCGCCAACCCCGCAAGCCCGGCGATGCCGAAAGCTGCGATCGCCGCCAGGCGCACGTGACCGGGTTGCACGACCCCGGACGAGGCCGCGCGGACCGGCCCGACACGTTGGGCGTCGGCACCTCGCACGAAGTCCGAGTAGTCGTTGGCGAAGTTCACGCCGAGCTGCATCGCGACGCCGACGACCAGCGCTGCGAGCCCGGCGCCCAATCGTGCGCCACCGTAGTGCACGGCGATGGCGGTGCCGGTCAGGACCGGAGCGACAGACGCCGCGAGAGTGGCCGGCCGGACCGCCGACCACCAGACGCGTCGGGCGCTAAGGCCGCTTGGGGAACTTGGCGAAGTTCGGCTTGCGTTTCTGGACGTAAGCGTCGCGCCCTTCCTGCGCCTCTTCGCTCATGTAGAAGAGAAGAGTCGCGTCGCCGGCGAGCTGCTGAATGCCCGCCAGACCGTCGTCCGCCGCGTTCATGCCGGCTTTGATCATGCGCAGAGCGAGCGGGCTGAGCTCGAGCATCCGCCTGCACCACGCAACGGTCTCCTTCTCGAGATCGGCGAGTGGCACGACCTTGTTGACCAGACCCATGTCGAGCGCCTGCTGTGCGTCGTACTGCTCACACAGAAACCAGATCTCTCGCGCCTTCTTCTGACCGACGATGCGCGCGAGCAATCCGGAACCATAGCCACCGTCGAAGCTTCCGACCTTTGGCCCGGTCTGTCCGAAGCGCGCGTTGTCGGCGGCGATCGTGAGGTCGCAGACCACATGCAGCACGTGGCCGCCGCCGATCGCGTAACCCGCGACCATCGCGATCACAGGCTTCGGCAATCGCCGGATCTGGATCTGGACGTCGAGGATGTTCAGCCTGCCGATCCCTTGCGGATCGACGTAGCCGTCGTCTCCACGCACGCGCTGATCGCCGCCGGAGCAGAACGCCTCGGTGCCTGCGCCGGTGAGGATCACGACGCCGATCTTTGGATCGTCGCGCGCCGCATCGAACGCCTTGCCCAGCTCGAATACAGTCGTCGGGCGGAACGCGTTGCGGACCTCGGGGCGGTTGATCGTGATCTTGGCGATCCCGTCCCAGGTCTCGTAGATCAGGTCCTGGTACTCACCCGACCGCACCCAACCCTTCAAGTCATCACTCATAGAGCGATCACTGGAAAGATCCTACGCTCTCTGGCGCGGGCGCTTTTTCGGGAAGAGCCTGACGATCTTGGCGTAGTCGTCGGGCGTGTCGATGTCGTCGGCTCGGCCCGGCGCCGGCACGATGTCGATCAGCTCCGGACGGCCATGCAGCACCTGTCGTGCGCCGGCATCGCCGGTCAGCTCGAACAGTCGCGGCCACATCTCTCGCGACAGGATTACGGGAGGCGCCCAACCGTCATCGCCTTGCGAAACCGCGACGGCGGGACGCGAGCCTTCACGCCGCCATGCTCGCAGCAAGGTGGCAACCGTTCGCGAACCGACGAGCGGCTGGTCGCCGAGCAGCACCATCGCGCCCTCGATCTCGGGCCGGAGCGCTTTCAGTCCGACCTTGAGCGACGACGCCATTCCGGTGGCCGAATGTGCGTTGTAGACGAGCTCTGCCCGCCCGTCGACCGCTCGGCTCACGTCGTCCTGCGCGTAGACCACGACCGTCTGGTGGCATCCGCCTTCGGATGCGGCCTCGAGCACGTGCCGCACCATCGGCACGCCGTCGATGTCGAGCAGCAGCTTCTGCGACCCGGGCATGCGCGAGCTTTGACCCGCGGCGAGCACGATTCCGCCGACGGGTAGAAGCGCCGCAGCAAGCCGCTCGAACGGTGGTCGCGTCGCGCGGATCCACTCGATCTCGATGCCGGCACGGATCGCGACCTCGGCAAAGTCGCGAAGCCGCGTGCTGTCCGCGTCGACGATCAGCAGCCGGCGGCCCACGAGTGGCGAGAGGTCGGGCACCGCCTCCGGTAGACCGACCACCGCGACCGATCTGCAGTCGTCACGGGAGGCGATGTGCTGCAGCCCGGCGTCGAGGTCACGGCCGCGGACGACCATCGAATGGAGCCCCTCCGGCTCACGGTATGTGCGTCCACGGACAGGAAGGTCGAGATCCCCCATGACGAAGACGGACATAGGCCCGTCAGCATGCCAGATGGGACCGGAATTACCCTCTCCTGAATGCCGATTCTTGGAGCTCACGTCGACTCTTCAGGCGGTCTTCACCTGGCGTACGAGCGAGCCAGGGCGATGGGGGCCGACGCCATACAGGTCCACCCTACGCCGCCCGGCTTCTGGGG
>DASSLJ010000097.1:0-2675 GCA_035689585.1 Candidatus Dormiibacterota bacterium | reverse complement strand
GAACTTGGGACGAATCGAGAACTGGAGCCCACGCCCGGATTCGAACCGGGGACCTTCTCCTTACCAAGGAGATGCTCTACCGCCTGAGCTACGTGGGCGCCGTTTTAGAGTCCGGCTATAAATGTAAGGGCCGTGAGCCGGCGGCACGGCAGCGCTGCCTTGCACGCAAAGCGACTCAAATTTAGACGCTGGATTTGGCGTCTTGCTGCGTAGGGTGAGAGCCGATCGGTAGCTTGACGGTGCCGCGCCACGAGCCGATTGATCCCAAGCGAAGGATCACCTTTTGCATCACGAGGGTAGGGAACGATGAACGACACGCAACGACTGGAGACCGAGTTGACGGGTGTGGACGGCCCGCCGGCCCAAGACCAGCGCCTCGCAGAGTGGTCCGCCGAGCTCGAGCACCGGATCGAGCTCCTCGAGGAGGACATAACCCTGCTGTTCAAGGCCGCCGGGTTGGCGGGCCTGCGAGAGCAAGAGCTTCTGCTCAAGCTGGGTCTTCCAGACGACACGCTCCAGCGCCATCACAGCGAACTTCTCGCGCAGGCGTCGCTTCCGCAACGAGACCGCTAGCGCAGCCCACGTAGTCGGCTGCTACTGGCCGGAAGCCACCTTCCCCACGTCGGTCATGATCTCCGCCTTGCCGCGGATCTTGATGGCCGCCGTCAGCTCCGTGAACTGCGCGACGAGCACCTCACCCGCGTCCAGGCGCTCGGAGTGATGTGAGCGAGTGTCCTTGCCGCGCGTCAAACCCATGATCACGACGCCGTCTTCCAGCGCCTTGACCACGATGTAGCGCCCACTAGCCTCTTCGTCCTCGTTCATAACCCCGTCCGTTGCCGTTGGCCTGCACCTTCGGTCGCACCGTTTCGAGCCTCGTCGCGGGCCGCCCGACCAGCTCGTCGATCTCGGCGATGAGCGCCGGACCGGCGAGGACATGATAACGATCGGCGTTGACCACAACTTCGCGGCTCCCGACGACCACGTGGAGCACGATCTCGTCCGCGCCGGGATGTCGTGCAAAGACGGCTTCGAGCTGCTCGGCGAGCCCCGCCTCGTCGCTCGGAATGCGGACGTGGACGAGCTGGCGCCGCGCGACGGGCACGCATTCCGGGTCGTCCCAGAGCCACGCGATGTCGGCCACGACCGAAGCCGTCTCGATCTCCGTCTCCATGTCTGGATCGATCGGTGACGTGACGGCGCCTGTCGCTCGCGTGCTGCCGGCGCGCGCGTCGACCTTGCCCTGCACCACGACAACCTTGTCTGGCTCGAACAACAACCGCGTCTGCTCGAACACGCGAGGGAAGAGCACGACATCGACCGCGCCCGTCAGGTCCTCGAGCGTCGCGTACGCCATGATCTGGCCCTTACGGGTCACGACGCGCCGCACCTCGCGCACGAGGCCGGCGACGCGCACCTCGGTGTCCTGCAGTGCGCTGGTGACTTCGACGGCCTGCGTATCCGCGAGCTTGGCGAGCTCGGCAGAGATGCGTCGCAGAGGGTGGTCGCTGAGGTAAAGCCCGAGCAGCTCCTTCTCCAGGCGCAGCTTCTCGTCGCCGGGCATGGGCGCGACGTCGATCGTCAACCCGAAGTCATCGTGCGCCTCCCCCACGGCGCCCACCATGTCGAGAAGCGAGGTCTGTCCGGACTCGCGGTCGCGGCGCGCGCGCTCGGCGCGGCTCACCGCGTGGTCGAGAGCGGCCAGCAAGCGGGCGCGCTCGCCCAGGGAATCGCACGCGCCGGACTGCACGAGCGATTCGAGCACGCGCCGGTTGACGTCCTGGGCGGCCGAGGTCCGTTCGCAAAGGTCTTCGAGGGACTTGAAAGCACCGTCGGCCTCGCGCAGCTCGACGATGCTGTCCACGGCGTGACGGCCGACGTTCTTGATCGCCGCGAGCCCGAACCGGATGCGTGATTCCGAAATGGTGAAATCGGTGCGCGACTGGTTGATGTCGGGTGCGAGCACATCGATGCCGCGCGACCGGCAGTCGACGATCGCGGTGGCGACGCGCTCGGCGTTGCCCTCCATGTTGATGAGCAGCGCGGTCATGTACTCGAGCGGATAGTTCGCCTTGAGGTACGCCGTCTGATAACAGGTCACCGCGTACGCCGCCGAGTGGCTCTTGTTGAAACCGTATGAGGCAAAGGCGGCGATGCGGTCGAAGAGCTGCTCCGCCTGCGCTTGCGGCAGCCCCTTCCCCACCGCGCCCTTCACGAACTTCTCACGCTGCTGGGCCATCTTGACCCTGTCCTTCTTGCCCATCGCGGAGCGAAGGATGTCGGCCTCGGAAAGCTTGAAGCCGGCCAGTACTCGCGCCGCCTCCATCACCTGCTCCTGGTAGGTGAAGACGCCGTACGTGCTCTCGAGGATCGGCTGGAGCCATTCGTGCGGATAGGAGATCGGCTCGCGGCCGTGCTTGCGCGCGATGTACGCGGGGATGTCCTGCATCGGCCCAGGGCGGAAGAGCGCGATGGTGACGATGATGTCTTCGAACCGCGACGGCTTCATGTCCATGATCGTCCGGCGCATGCCGGCGCCTTCGAGCTGGAACACGCCGTGCGTGTCGCCGTCGGAGATCATCTGATACGTCTTGGCGTCGTCGTAGGGGATCTTGTCGATGTCAATGACGGCGCCGGTGCGCTCTTTGACCAGGCGCAGACAGGTGGCGATGATG